>CAZHAN010000024.1:0-11227 GCA_964530575.1 uncultured Rhizobiaceae bacterium
TTAATTCACATCCTAGAACTGCTTTAATTTTGTTATCAAAGATTTGACTTGAGCCAAGAAGTTTTTTTATTGCTGGTCTTAAAAATAATATGCCACACACAAATGCGGAAACAGGATTTCCGGGAAGTCCCATCATTGGAATATTATTGTAGGACCCATATATTAAAGGTTTGCCAGGCCTTAAAGCAACTTTCCAAAAGTCTATTTGAAGTCCTGATTTTGATAGTTCTGTTCGAATAAGGTCATATTTACCAACAGATGCTCCACCGACTGTAATAAATAAATCAATATCATCTATTTTTGAAGAAACTGTTGCCAGAGCATTTGGTTCGTCTGGTAAGATTCCTAAATCAATTGGAACTCCTCCAGAGCTTTCAATAAGTAAATTAATTAAAGGTCCATTGGAATTTATTATTTGATTTTGTTTAGGGATTATATCGGGGTTAACTAATTCACTTCCTGTAAACAGGACTCCTACTCTTGGTTTTTTCCTAACTTCTACTTCCGTGACACCAGCAGCTACAGCGAGGCCTACATCTCTGATGGTCAGATCTTTCCCGGATTCCAGAAGTGGATCATTATGAATAAAATCTTGGCCTTTCTTTCTTACGTTTTGTCTAGGGCGTGTGGAATCAATAATTTCAATTATTCCATTAGATTCATCCGTATTCTCTTGGATTACTACAGTATCTGCTCCTTTAGGTATATTTCCTCCAGTAAAAATTCTTACTGCCTCTCCTGAGGAAATATTAATATCAAGCATTGATCCTGCCTGAACTTCTCCAATGACCTTGAATCGCAAAGTATTATTAAGAAGATCTTCACCTTTTATTGCATAACCATCCATAGCAGATATATCTGCTGGCGGATGTGTAACTGTTGCTGATATAGAACTTGTAAGTGTTCTTGATATAGAATCGATGGTAGAAATTTTCTCAGATGAGATAGAATTTATTGTATTAATAACTCTGTTTTGAGCTTCATCTACTGAGATCATTACTATTTCTATAAAACATTATTATTTATCTTTTTCTGAATCCCAAGTACCAGATTTTCCTCCAGCTTTATGTACCAATTCTATATCAGATATGATCATACCTCTATCTACAGATTTACACATATCATATATGGTTAAAGCTGCTATTGAAGCAGCTGTGAGTGCTTCCATTTCAACTCCTGTTTGACCATTCACTTTACAGGTTGCTTTTATATTTATGCAACTCAATTTTATATCTTGCTCTAGTTCTAACTTAACCGAAGATAAAGGAATTGGATGACACATTGGGATTAAGTTTGAGGTTTCTTTAGCTGCCATTATTCCAGCAATTCTAGATACAGCTAGCACATCACCTTTAGGAACCAGTCCATCAATTATTTTATTTAGAGTTTCTGGTTTCATAGTAATTTTTGCTTTAGCAATAGCAACACGATCAGTAACATTCTTAGATGAAACATCAACCATGTGAGCATTACCGCTTTCATCTAAATGTGTTAATTTATCCATATTTTCAATTCTTTTAATGTCTTTTGTTAGGACAGAAGTGATCTAGTGGCGGATCCAATATCATTTTCTATCATAAATGAGGTACCAATTAAAAATCTAGATATACCAATACTTTTAATATAGTTAATATCTGATTTACTATTAATACCACTTTCTGAGATTAAATCGGCGGTTTCAGGTGCGTATGAGGCAAGAATTTCAGATGTTTTAAGGTCTATTTTCAATGATTTTAGATCTCGATTATTAATTCCAATTAATTCTGAGCTAAGATTAGCAGCTCTTTCCATTTCATCTAAGTTATGAACTTCAACAATTTTATCCATACCCCAATGATTGGCAGCATCAATTATTTCTTTAGCTAAAGAATCATTAACAGCAGCAAGAATTACTAAAATGCAGTCTGCACCAAGCGCTCTAGATTCTGTCACTTGATAAGTATCTAAAATAAAGTCTTTTCTCAAAACAGGAAGGCTGACTGCTGATTGTACTTCTTTAATAAATTTATCATCTCCCTGAAAATACTTTTTATCAGTTAGGACAGATATACAGGAGGCACCTCCAGATAAATATTCTTTAGCGATAATTGAGGGGTTAAAATCGTTTCGAATTAAACCTTTCGATGGAGATGCTTTTTTGATTTCTGCAATTAAACCAATCCCGTATTTTAATACTGATTTGTTAAGTGATTTATGAAAATTTCTTGTTGGTGATGCTAGTTTTGCCAGATCTTCTAATGTAGATAAAGGAACAAGTTTTTTTTGTTCTTCAACATGATCTATTTTATCTTCAGATATTTTCTTTAGAATATTAGTCAACGAACTCTCCGTTCGTGATTGAAATCATTTTATCTAATGCTAATTTAGCATTTCCTTTATCAATTGATTCTTCTGCTAGCGTTACTCCCTCTGTAAGAGATGAAGCTTTATTAGCTACAATAAGAGCTGCAGCTGAATTCATTAAGACTACATTTCTAAAAGAAGTTTTATGTCCATCAAGCAATGCAAGCAATGCATTTGCATTATATTTTGGATCATCTCCTTTTATCTCAGATGCATTGATATTTTCTAATCCAGCATCTTGGGGGTTTATTTCAAATGAACTAATTTTTCCATTTTTAAGTTCAGATACATAGGTAGCTCCTGTTAATGTAATTTCATCTAAGCCATCCGCTCCATGAACAACCCATGCACTTTTAGTGCCGAGTTCCTTAAGGACCTTAGCTAAAGGGTCAACCCATTCTTTAGAAAAAACCCCAAGTAGAATTTTAGTTACAGAAGCAGGGTTTGATAGAGGTCCAAGTAAATTAAATATACTTCTTGTTCCTAACTCTACTCGAGAAGGTCCTACATACTTCATGGCGGAATGATGAATAGGAGCGAGCATGAAACATAAACCTGCTTCAAATAAAGATTCTTTCACCAAAGATAAGTTACACTCGATATTTACTCCGAGCTCTTTAAGCACGTCAGCGGAACCACATTTAGAGGACATCGCACGATTTCCATGTTTTGCTATTGGTACTCCACATCCAGCAACAATAATTGCAGTGGCAGTAGAAATATTAAGAGAACCTGATTTATCCCCTCCGGTTCCAACTATATCCATTGATTCAGCTGGGGATTCTAACTTAAGCATTTTTGAGCGCAATACCGTTGCCCCTGCGGTAATATCTGAAACGCTTTCACCTTTAATTCTTAAAGCCATAAGAAATGCCCCTATCTGAGTTGGAGAGGCATCTCCAGACATGATTGTTTCAAAGGTATTAGTTGCAACTTTGAAATCAAGCTTACCGCCTTCTGCGAGGGTATTAAGTATATCTTTCATATTTTATTAATTAGCTCATTTTTTAGAATTTGAATAATCATTGTTTAGTTGTGATATTTAGAAAATTATTAAGAATTTCATGTCCCTGTTCAGAAGCAATACTTTCCGGATGAAATTGTAGTCCATAAATTTCGTATTGCCGATGTTTTATACCCATAATGACCTGTCCATTAGTGACTGCCGTTATCTCAAGGTCTTTTGGAAAGTTATCGGGATCTATTGTTAAAGAGTGGTATCTAGTAGCTATAAAGTTATTGGGTATATTGTTAAAAATACCTTCACCTTGATGGGTAATTGAAGATAATTTTCCATGCATTATTTCAGGTGATCGAACAATTGAACCACCAAATGCTTGACCTATAGCCTGGTGACCTAAACAAACACCAAGTATAGGAATTTTTCCAGCTATAGATTTGATTAATGAGAGACATATTCCAGCTCGATCTGGGTCGCCTGGGCCAGGGGAAATAACAATGCCATCGGGTTTATTGCTAATCACTTCTTCTACACTAATGGAATCGTTTCTGAATACTATACTTTCAGCACCCAATTCTCCCAGGTAATGAACTAGGTTGTATGTAAAGCTATCGTAATTATCAATTATTAGTAACATTGTGAATCTTTAAAAATAAGAAAAAATTATATTGTTCGATTTGTTGATGTAGCAAATCTTACAGCTTCTTGGGCAGCTCTAATTAAAGCTTGGGCTTTATTGCAACTTTCTTGATATTCAGCATCCGGATCACTGTCTGCCACAACACCACCACCAGCCTGTACAATCAATGTATTATTTTTTATAAGTCCTGTCCTAAGCGCAATACAAGTATCCATACCTCCGTTAGCGGCAAAGTATCCGATGCAACCACCGTAGAAGCTACGTCTTTCATTTTCTAATTCATCTATTATTTCCATTGCTCTAACTTTGGGGGCTCCCGGAACTGTTCCTGCTGGAAAACCTGCCCATAATGCATGTAAGGCATCGTATGATGGATCGATTTCCCCTTGAACATTAGAGACTATGTGCATCACATGTGAATATTTTTCTACAACCATTTGTTCAGTTATTTTCACCGAACCAATTTTTGAAACTCTTCCTACATCATTACGGCCAAGATCGAGTAGCATCAAATGTTCAGCTTGTTCTTTAGGGTCCTCTAACATCTCTTGGGACAAAGCGTTATCTTCATCTTGATCTATTCCCCTTGGTCTTGTCCCAGCTATTGGCCTTATAGTCACTTTATTGTCTCTTAGCCTAACAAGTAATTCAGGGCTAGATCCAACCAATGCAAATTCACCTAAATTTAAATGAAAAAGGAAAGGAGAGGGATTAAGTCTTCTTAATGCCCTGTAAAGGGAAATAGGTTTTAAATTAAATGGAACTCTGAACCTTTGCGAAGGAACAACCTGAAATATATCGCCAGCAGCAATATATTCTTTAGCTCTATTTACCATTTTCCTATATGAAGATTGAGTTGTATTTGATGTTGGCTCAGGTATTTCTATTTGTTGATTTTCTTCTGCATTATCTTTAGGCAAGGGGCCTTCAATTAATTTCACAGCTCTATTCAGTCTACCTAAAGCCTTATTGTATGCCTCTTTAGCATTAAGGTTATTTGATGCAAAAACTGTCGTTACTATGGTCAAAATATCTTTAACCGAGTCAAAAATAACTATAACTGTAGGGCGAATAAACATTCCATCTGGAATGTTTATTTTGTCAGGATTCTCATCAGGTATATTCTCAACTAATCTAACCATATCATAACCTGCGTAGCCAACTAAAGCTGACGCCATTGGTGGCAGTGAAGGTGGAAGGTCGATCGTAGACTCATTAACAAGATTTCTTAATGAAGCTATAGAGTTTGAATCTTCATCAATAAAATTTTTAGGAATAAACGTCCCATCACTTCGAGCTATTTGAGCTTTATTCCCAAAACATTGCCAAATGATGTCAGGTCTTACTCCTATTATTGAGTAACGACCCCGTGTGGTGCCTCCCTCAATAGATTCAAGTAAAACAGAGCATTGTTCATTTTCAGAAAGTTTTAAGATTGCAGAAACTGGCGTTTCAAGGTCTGCTACAAGGTCTGTCCACACAACTTGTGATTTACCTTCATCATATAGATTTGAAAACTTTGTTAAAGTAGGATTCATTATTTAAACTACCGGTTAGCTGTGATTGGTAGTGATTGTGTAGCAATTTCTAATGCACGCTCAAATGCATCATTATTAATATTAACACCATAAAGAATTTCTAGGGCAGATGTATATTGGCCAAGAAGATCACTAGCTATTGATTGAGAAAATTCATTAGAAATGATTTTTAATTGATCATCTTTGTTGATTATTTCTGGTTTAATAATATCTGTTGTAATTGCTACATCAAAACCACCATTCTTTCCTGGAGCTATTACGCCTTCACCTGGTTGTGAGGTAAAGAGAAGGGAAGCAAGCTGACTTGTTCCGGGGAATGTTTCGTCTCTCAATATCCGGTAAAAAGGGTTAGTTTTAATTAATTGATAGCCATTTTCAGAAGCAATATCATCAAATTTTGCTAATTCTGGACCATTAGACAAAACAATTTCTTTCCATAAATTAGAAATTGTTTCAGCTAACTCAAGTGTCTTAATGCTTTGCTCTTCTTTTTTCCAGTCAACGAGAATTTTTTCAGCAACTTCAAAATAGGTAGTTTCTCTTGGGGAAATAATATTATCAACGCGAAGAATAAAATATCCTCCTTCTGCGGTATCTATTAATCTAGATACATTTAGTTCATTCGTTGCAAAAGCAGTAGGTATAAATTTTATAAATTTTGGGATAGATTCTGAAGGGTTATTTTTTAAATTGAATCCTTTATCGTTTATTGTAATCCTGCCTACATTTAATCCCATCTGAGCAGCAACTTCTTCAATATTATTTCCAGCAGCAAAACTATCTTCCATATTTATTGAGATATCGTAGAGTTGTACCATTGCCTTTTCACGAGCTAGGTCATCATGAATTTCATCACGTACTTCTTCAATTAATTTTATTTCGCCTGCTTCTGAATTTTCAATTAAGTAAATGTGCCAACCAAATGAACTCTTTAAAGGAGTGGTAATAGCACCTATTTCTGTAGAAAAGACACTTTCAGCAACGCCCTCAGGTAAGTCATTCATCTCAAGCCAACCAAGTTTTTTTTCATCAATTAAATTTTGGTTAATTTCATTTATTCTTTCATCAGCATTTTTTCGTCTTGAAATCTGAGCAGCTGCAGCAAGAGGGCCCTCAAGTACTGCTCCAGGCAATGATTCTAAAGTGGCAATCATTTCTTCTAATGATGGTAGCTGAGGAGTCCCGGGAGCAGCTAAATGAAATGGAATTTGATTTTGTATTCTTTTAATTGCAATTTCTGCATCATTTAGGTTTGTAAAAAAAAGTTGTGAAAGTTCTCTACGTTCTTGTGTAGTGTATGAATTAACACGAAGTTCGTATTCATTATTAATTTCGTCATTTGTAACAAGGATAGATTCCATCACGTCTGAAGGAGTTAGTGCTATAAAGACAAGCTCTCTAAACTCAGGTGCAGTATATTTCTCTATATTTTCTTTATGATAATTTGTTAGTGTGGGTAAGCTTGGTTCAATAGCATCCACACTAACGAATGGTATGCTAATAATACTCGCTATTCTAGTTTCATCTCTATAATTAAAAATTGTATTATTCAATATATCTGGAGATTTTGTTGATGACACTATGGCACCAATTAATTGATTACGTGCAAGATCTCTTCTAACTAAGTTTTCAAAAATATCGACGGTAAAACCTTGTTGACGTAGAATGTCCTGGTAAACTGTTGTATTTACATCTCCCACCTGCTCACGTATCGCCATAGCAAGTGTTGCATTAGGTACGGTAATGCCAAGCTTATTTACGACGTTATCTATTAGGGACCCTGTTATCAATTCGCTAAGCACATCCATTGGTAGGCCAAGCTGTCTTGCTTGTTCTGGGCTTAACTGTCCTTTGAGATCATCATATCTTCTCACATAGGCATCAGCAAATTGCTGTTGAGAGATCTCGAATTCTCCCACAATAGCCAGGGGTTTATTAGCTAGCCCACTAAATAAACTGCCACCAGATCCAAAAAAAAGGGCAAAAGTGGATGCCAAAATTATTAGAAATCCTCGGAACAGCCAAGATTTTGTTGCATTTCTTAGTGCTTCAAGCATGGATATAAATTGCCAGGTAAACTATTAATATGTTGAATTGAGTTTAACGTTAACTGATATCAAGCGCCATAGTTGTTAAAACTAATAAATATAAATTGTAATAGATTAAAAATGATCAATAAAATTATACCTATAGCAAAAGATATTGGTTTTTGTCTAACTTTTCTCTTAATTACTAGCTGTGCTGGTAATTTGAGCAAATCTCCTGCAATTGATGATGGGTTAGCCCAAATCGAGGCGGATCGTCAAAGAGAATTATTTATTTCAAGATTTCTTGAGGCAAATTCACGGGCTCAAGAGGTTTATTGGCATCTAATAACCAATAACTTAGAATTTTGTACAAATCGTCAGGCACCATATATTGGAGCAACCTTTTTTCATCCTGCCCAATTTCCAGAGGAATTTAAAGACGCAGCTACAAAATTACTTAATTATACCCAAGGAGTTTTAGCATGGGATATTTTTAGCGATTCTCCTGGTGCAATTTCAGGACTTAAGCGTGGAGACAGTATAACAGCAATTGGAGATATTGAGGTTGATGATCTTAGAAAATTTAATGAAGAAATTCAGAAACAATTTTCTAACAATAGCGATGTATCGTTTACAATAATCAGAGATGGTATAACTGAAGTCATTCAAGTTCCTGCAAATCCTGCTTGCCACTACCCCTTAGTTATTAACGCTAGTAATGAACTTAATGCTTTTGCAAATGGTAATATTGTTTCTATAAGTCTTGGAATGATGGATTTTCTTCGTAATGAAAATGAAGTAGCTTTAGTTCTTGGCCATGAGCTTGCACATAATCTTTTGTTCCATGTAGATAGAAAAAAATCTAACATGGTAATTGGGGCTATTATTGGTGGCCTTGTCGAGGCTGCTACCGGTATCAATACTATTGATATTGGTGCCCAAATTGGAGCAGGGGCTTTTAGCCAAGAGTTTGAGACTGAAGCTGATTATGTTGGGGTTTATTATGCTGCTAGATCAGGGTATGACATCACGAACGTAGCTAACCTTTGGAGAAGAATGGCAGCAAGGAATCCTTCATCAATTCATTTAAAGGGAACTACCCATCCTTCATCGGCAATTAGATTTTTATTAATTGAAGAAACGGTACTTGAGATAAATCAAAAGAATAGTAATGGAATAAAGCTTATTCCTAATTTAGAATCTGACGATTAAATGTGTAATATAGTATATTTAATTTAGAATTAAGGAAATTATATGGCGAATGCACCGCTCCCACTTATCGCAGCAAATTGGAAAATGAATGGTTTACATAGTGAATCATTTAGTCTTGCTCATGACATTGCTGAAAAAATGGAAGAAGACCTTCAAGAAAAACCTGTAGGTATTGTAATATGCCCACCATTTACTTTATTGAGTGAACTCTCAGCTTATTTAAGTGCAACCCCTATTTCTGTTAGTGCTCAAGATTGCTCCCCCTTAGCAAACGGTGCTCATACAGGTGATGTAAGTGCAGAAATGATAAAAAATCTTCGTTGCTCTGGTAGTATTGTTGGCCATTCAGAAAGAAGAAAAGATCATAAAGAAAAAAATGAATTAATTAATTCTAAAGCTTCTGCTCTTCAGGCTCATAATCTTTCTGCAATTATTTGTATTGGGGAAACGGAAGAAGAGCGAGATGCTGGCAAAACCCTTGATGTAGTTGGAAAGCAATTGTCTGAATCAGTTCCTGCAAATTCATCTTCTCTAAATACTATAATTGCTTATGAGCCAGTTTGGGCTATTGGGACAGGCCGAACTCCTACAATTGATGAGGTTGCAGAGGTACACGCTTTTATCCGTAATCAACTATTTGAAGAATTTGATTATGATGGCTACGCAATGCGAATTTTATATGGTGGATCTGTAAATCCTGATAATGCTGGAGAAATTTTAAAGGTAGAAAATGTTAATGGTGCACTTGTTGGTGGCGCAAGCTTAAAATTAGAAACATTTTGGCCAATTGTTACCGCAGCTCCTATTCCGGATTCAGCATCTGCTAAAGTAAAGCCTTAAAAGAAATTAAGATTCTTTTAAGTCATTGTTATGAGATTTCCTTGGATAGATAGATCTGGTAAGTTATCTTTTTTAAAGTTATTTGTTTTTATTGGAGTATTTCTCCCGGGACTTTCGCTCGTTTATCAACTTTATTATGGATTGCTTAGTCCTTATCCAGAGGATGCCATTATAAAAGAAAGCGGATTATGGGCTATAAGATTTTTGATACTTACATTAGCAGTTTCTCCTATCAGAGCTATCTTGGCTTGGCCTAAACTAGTATCTGTAAGAAGAACCTTAGGTATTGCTACATTCATTTATTCTTTAATTCATTTATTGGGATGGTTAGTTGATATCGATTTCGATTGGTCGCTTGCTGGTTTAGAAATTTATTTAAGATTATACCTATTAATTGGATTCATAGCTTTTTTAATGATGATTCCCCTTGCTTTAACTTCTCTTGACTCAGCTATAAAAAAGTTAGGTGGCAAAAATTGGCAGAGAATTCATAGATTTGTATATTTTATTGGTGTCCTTTCAATTTTTCACTTCTATTTATTGCTTGAAAAACTCTCTACTCCTGAAGCACAAGTGCTTGTAGGTATATTTATCTTTATAATGAGTTGGCGCTTATTAAGGTTAATTACTAATAAAATATCATTTATTATGCTTTACTCTCTATCCTTAATTTCTGGTATTTTAACAATGTTTGTAGAAATTTTGTATTATTATTTCTTTACTACTCTTAATGCTTCAAATTTGATTTGGTCAGCAAACTGGACATTTGATGGTGGCTTGAGGCCAGGCTGGATAGTCATGTTCATTGGTTTAACCTTGATATCTATTGCACAGATTAGGAAGATATATTTTATCAAGACCTAGCAATTATTAGCTTCACTGTGATAAAGATTTATAAGAAATATTTATTTTGATAATTTTACGGTTTAATAAATGACTACATTGATCCTTGTTATTCACGTGATGATTGCTATTGCTCTTATTTGCGTGGTTTTACTGCAGCGCTCTGAAGGTGGTGCCCTTGGTATAGGCGGGGGTGGTGGCAGTGGTGGCAGTGGTCTTCTATCTGGCCGTGGGGCTGCTAATCTCCTTACTCGGGCCACTGCGGTCCTTGCAGCGTCTTTTATGGCAACAAGTCTAATTCTAGCAATCCTTGCTGGCGGTTCTCAAAATAGATCAGTATTAGAAACGACCCCAAATGATACTGTGGCTCCAGCTGTCCCGTTGGCTCCTATAGAGGGTGGAATTTTAGAATCAGAATCTAATGAAAATGGTAATCCAGCAGTCCCAGTAGGCGATTAGTTTTCCAATGAATTATTCCTTCATTGCCCTTTAATTTATTTTTTCCCGTTTTTCTTTGGTCTTTTGAATTTTTTCCTGTATGATGCAGGTCCATGACGCGTTTTATATTTGTAACTGGCGGCGTGGTTTCATCCTTAGGCAAGGGCTTGGCTTCTGCTGCCCTTGGCTCCCTTCTTCAGGCACGTGGATATACTGTTAGGATTCGTAAGCTTGATCCTTATTTAAATGTCGATCCTGGTACTATGAGTCCTTATCAGCATGGCGAAGTTTTTGTTACTGATGATGGCGCAGAAACAGATCTAGACTTAGGTCATTATGAGCGTTTCACTGGGGTATCCGCAAAACAAAGTGATAATGTAACAAC
>CAZHAN010000025.1:0-11142 GCA_964530575.1 uncultured Rhizobiaceae bacterium
TATTAATACTAACAATATTTTTTCTATCATTTTTTAGTTTTCTTGATAGTGCTATTGATAAATACCTTAATATAAAAATCTATTTTATAAATGGACCACTATTATTTGCCTCTGAATCATTATCAATTTTCATAGCAATCAAATTGCTATTTATAAATAGACTCAATGTAAAGTGGAGCGACCTTGGACTAAGGCCTGTTTTATTAAAATGGATTTTTATTTCCATAATTTCTTGTTTTTTATTACAAATATTTTTTATATTATTGATTGTTCTATTTTCAGAACTTCCATTACTAGAATCACAGCAAATACCAAAAGAGCTATTTACACTTTTTACTAAATCAATAGAAAGTTATATTTTAAACATATTTTTTGGGGCAGTTACTATAGCAATAACTGAAGAATTATTATTTAGAGGTATTTTATACAAATGGATGAGGGAAAATTGGGATACCTATATATCAATTGTTGCTAGTTCATTTATATTTACCATTGTCCATCCATCAAGCGCAGGAAGTCCAATTAATATTTTTATCATGGGTCTAATTTTAGCATGGCTTTATGAAAGAACTGGCTCATTATACCCATCAATTGCCCTTCATTTAACCAATAATGTCATTGGTATTTCAATAATTTATTCAATAATTGGTGTTGAATAAATGTTATGAGCCCTATCCTCAAAACTACTCACCATTTTTTTAAATGCTCGATAGAATAAATTCCCCATAATTATGTTCAGAACAGACGAATTAAATGAAAAGTCAATATCAAATACAATTTCACAGTGATTATTATCAGCAATATTGAATTCCCATTTATTTGTTAAAAATTCGAAGGGACCATCTTTGTCTTCAACCTCAATGGCATTAGGTTCACTAAGTTTAACCTTAGAAACAAAATTTTCTGAAAAATTATTATAGCCGATCTTAAGAGAAGCAATAATTTCCTTGTTGTTTTTATCATGAATTTTTGCGTCAATACACCATGGTAAAAAATCAGGATATCTTTCAATATCTGCAACTAGATCAAACATCTGCTTCTGTGAGAAAGGAATCGTTCTAATTTCTCTATGCTGAGGCATTAATTATTAACAGAGGGATTGTGACGTTCCCTTGAGGCTTTAAGATTATAAAAATCTTCTGCGGCATGATATGAAGAGCGGGTTAAGGGCTTGCATGAAGCAAGAAGGAACCCCTTACTTATCGCAATTTTTTCATAATACTCAAATTCTTCGAGTGTTACATACCTGTCAACCTTAGTGTGTCGTGGTGTGGGCTGAAGGTATTGACCAATTGTAAGAAAATCTACTCCAGCAGATCTCATATCATCCATTACCTGAAGCACTTCATCTTTTTTTTCACCAAGACCCACCATTAATCCAGATTTAGTAAAAATATTTCTATTAATTTCTTTTGCCTTTTGAAGTAATCGCATTGAATGGAAATATCTAGCACCTGGTCGGATGGGTGAATATAACCGTGGTACAGTTTCTATATTATGATTAAACACATCAGGATCTGCATTAATAACAGCCTCTAATGCTTTGTTCTTTCTCAAAAAATCAGGTGTAAGTACCTCTATAGATGTTGTTGATGACTTTGATCTAATTGAACTAATAACCTTCACAAACTGACTGGCACCACCATCTGAAAGGTCATCACGATCAACAGATGTAACAACAACATGATTTAGTTTTAGTTTGGAAACCAGATTAGCTACATTCTCAGGCTCAAAGGGATCAACTACCCTAGGCTTGCCGGTTGCAACATTACAAAAACTGCAGGCCCGAGTACATACATCACCTAATATCATCACTGTTGCATGACCTAAACTCCAACACTCTCCAATGTTTGGGCATGCAGCTTCTTCACAAACTGTATTTAAGTTATTTTCACGCATTATTTTGCGCGTAAGTTGAAATTCTTGTGAAGTAGGAGCTTTAACTCTAATCCAACTAGGTTTTCTTACATATTTATTTGAAACAGGGAATTCTTCTTTACTCATAATTTAAATATGAATTGCTCGTTCTAAAGAATCAAGAACAGACTCATGCATAGCCTCTGATAAGGTTGGGTGAGGATAAATTGTGTTAACAAGTGAATCAGAAGTAGTTTCAAGGTTTTTTGCAGTAACATAGCCATGTATAAGCTCAGTCACCTCTGCACCTATTAGATGTGCTCCAAGCAATTCACCTGTATTTGAATCAAAGATTGTTTTTATTAATCCTTCAGTCTCACCTAAAGCCATCGCTTTTCCATTAGCAGAATATGGAAATCTACCAATATTAATTTCAATATTTTTATTTTTAGCATCGCTCTCGGTCAATCCCACGCTTGCAATTTGGGGAAGAGAATAAATGCATCCAGGTATAGATGTTGTGTCTATAGGATGGGGATTGAGACCCATCAAATTTTCAACGCAGACGACACCCTCATGACTCGCTTTATGAGCAAGCCAAGGTGGACCAGCTACATCTCCTATGGCATAAATTCCGTCAATATTGGTTTTACCCCATTTATCAGTTGAAATATGTCCATCTTTAACCTTAATTCCTAATCCTTCAAGACCAATATCATCAACATTTCCAACTATACCAACAGCAGAAATTATTTTATCGAACTCTAGATCAACTGCATCTTTATCAGAGACTGAAAGTGATATCTTTAAGCCATTTTTTTCTTTTTTTGCAGATTTAATTTTTGTATTGGTTAGAATTTGGATACCTTGTTTTGCAAATGACTTGTGTGCCATAGAAGCAATTTCCTCATCTTCAGAAGGAAGAATCCTATCAACAACTTCTGCAACTGTAACTTGAGAGCCCATGTGGTGATAAAAACTAGCAAATTCAATTCCAATGGCACCAGATCCTACAATCAAAATTCTATTTGGTATCTCAGTAGGAATCATAGCCTCCTTATAGGTCCAAACATGTTCTTCACCTAAAGCAGAAAGCTCATTTAATTTTTTTGCATGAGCACCCGTAGAAATAATAATATTATTCCCAATAAATTTAGAAATATTATCACCATTCGTAACAGATACTGTTTTAGTATCTACTAACCTAGCATGACCATCTATTACTTTTACATTATTCTTTTTTAAAAGGTACGCAACACCCCCAGATAATTTTTTCGACACCTTTCGACTTCTATTAATTATTTTTGTTAAATCAAACTTAATATTATCGGCCGAAAATCCATGAATATCTAAATTATGCAATAAATGATTAATTTCAGATGACTTGAGTAAAGTTTTGGTTGGAATACATCCCCAATTGAGACAAACTCCACCTAAATGCACTTCTTCAACAAGTGCAGTTTTCATTCCTAATTGCGATGCACGAATAGCAGCAACGTAACCGCCGGGACCTCCTCCAATAACTATGATATCAAATTTATCAGTTGCCATAACATTTCCTTACAAAATTGTTGCCATAGGTTCTTCGACAAAATCTTTAAATATAGAAAGCCATTTTGCAGCAACACTTCCATCTATTACTCTATGATCACATGAAAGTGTACACTTCATAATAGTTGAAATTGATATGGCGTCATTTTTAACGACCGGCCTTTTTTTAGCTACGCCAACAGCAAGAATAGCTGATTGAGGTGGGTTAATAATTGCACTAAATTCATCAACACCAAGCATACCTAAGTTAGAAATTGAAAAACTTCCACCCTCATACTCTTCTTTTAATAGAGTTCCTTTTCTTCCTCTATTTGCAAGCTCCTTTAATTCTTTTGAAATTTCAGAAAGCCCCTTTTGGTCTGCATTCTTTATTATTGGGGTAACAAGACCACCTTCCATGGATACAGCAATTGAAATATCAATATCATGTAGTTTAATTATTGATTCATCACGCCATTGTGAATTTATTTCTGGTAATTCTTTAAGAGCAAAAGCTGATGCACGAATTATAAAATCATTAATACTTAAGTGATCTTCTTTATTTCTTTTATCATTTAATCTTTTTCTAACATCGAGCAAATTATCGATGCAGCAATCTATTGAAAGAAATATATGAGGAATATTTTTCCATGAATCAGATAACCGACTAGCAATAATCGTTCTCATCATCGAATTCGGAATGATTAAATCTTGCTCTTTATTTTGTGTTGCTTGAGATTGATTAACTGGACTTGAGTCAGAATTTCTATTCAAAACATCACTTTTTATTATTCTTCCACCCGGGCCTGTCCCTTTTAGTTCTGAAATATTAACAGCAAGCTCCTTTGCCAATTTTCGTGCAAGTGGACTAGCTATAGTTCTCGATGAATCTGTCTGATAATCAAGATTAATTTTTTCAGGTACAGAATTATTACTATCCATATAATTGTTATTATCGAATGTTTGGTTATTTACCATTGTAGCCGAAGAATGATCATCAGTATTATTGGGTGCTATATTTAAAGCGGAAAAATCAATTGAAGATATTTCCTCACCTTCTTCAAGTAGTATTGCTAAAACACTATTTACAGGAACATTATCAGTACCTTCAGGAACAATTATTTTTCCAATAAAAGCATCATCTACCGCCTCAACCTCCATAGTCGCCTTATCTGTTTCGATTTCTACAACAACATCTCCGGGAGATACAGAATCACCCTCTTTCTTTTTCCAAAGTGATATTTTTCCAACTTTCATGGTTGGTGAAAGAGCGGGCATGGTAAAATTAATTGGCATAATACCTATTGATTACACACTTCCTTAACAGCATTAACAACATCTAAAGGGGTTGGAAGAGCCATTTTTTCAAGATTAGCAGCGTACGGAAGAGGAACATCTTTGCTTGAAACGCGTCTAGCAGGCGCATCAAGATAATCGAATGCATTTTCCATAATAACTGCAATAATCTCAGAGCCAATTCCAGCAACAGGCCACCCCTCTTCGACAACAACCAAACGATTCGTTTTCTGGACAGATTTGATTATAGTTTCAGTGTCCAGCGGTCTTAAACTTCTCAAATCAATAACTTCAGCAGAAATACCTTCATCTTTCAATATACTGGCTGCATCAAGTGCATGAGCAACAGCTATTGAATAAGAAACTATTGTTACATCTTCACCCTCATTAAGTATGCTGGCTTTTCCAATTGGAACTAAATATTCACCATCTGGAACTTCAAATTCTTTTCCGTACAACAATTCATTTTCCAAAAATACAACTGGATTGGGGTCACGAATTGATGACTTTAATAAACCTTTTGCGTCAGAAGCGGAGTACGGAGCAACAACTTTTAATCCAGGAATATGTGCAAACCACGATGCGAAATCCTGAGAATGCTGAGCGGCAACCCTAGAAGCAGCTCCATTAGGACCCCTAAATACAATAGGAACTGGCATTTGGCCACCTGACATATACAGGGTTTTGGCAGCTGAATTTACTATTGCATCCATTGCTTGAAGTGCGAAATTGAATGTCATGAATTCAACAATTGGTTTTAAACCAGCATAAGCAGCACCAATACCTAGATGGGTAAAACCATATTCAGTAATTGGTGTATCTATAACTCTTTTTTCACCAAACTCTTTCAAAAGTCCCTGACTAACTTTGTAAGCACCTTGATATTCAGCAACCTCCTCACCTAACAAAAACACATCCGGATCTAATCTCATTTCTTCAGAAATTGCATCATTTAAGGCTTGCCTGACTGTTATACGTGTTGAGTTGAGTGGAGCTAATATTGGGAGTGATGAATCAACGCTTTTTAAATCATTATTTGATTTAACTAAATCATTTAAACCATTGTTTTTATGTATTTTTTTAGTTTTCTTAAAGCTTTGAATATCTACATCATCTCCATCAATAGAAATAACCGCTATTGGTTGATTAACAGATATATTTTCATCTCCTTCTTTGACCAAATATTCAGACAAAATACCTTCATCTACTGCTTCAATCTCCATAATTGCTTTGTCAGTCTCAATTTCAGCAATTACATCTCCTATTAAAACTTTAGAACCTTCGGGCTTTAACCATTTAGAAAGTTTTCCATGACTCATTGTAGGAGATAATGTTGGCATTAAAACTAATGTAGACATACCTAAATACTAACCAAAACATCTGTATAAAGTTCTGAAGGATCAGGCTCAGGACATTCACTAGCAAAACGAATAGAATCCTCAATAATACTTTTAATATTTTTATCAACCGACTTTAATTCATCTATTGAGTAGCCACGCTCAATAAGAATCTCTTTTATTGAGTTGATTGGATCTTGTTCAGTTCTTACTTTATCTACCTCTTCTCTTGTTCGATATTTTGCCGGATCGGACATTGAATGACCTCTATATCTGTAGGTAATCATTTCTAAAATAATAGGCCCTTTACCAGAGCGACAATGATTAACTGCTTTTTGACCAGCTAAATAAACCTCTGTTACGTCCATGCCGTTAACCTGGCTACCATCAATATTGAAGGAATATCCACGTTTATAAAGTTGGGTCTCTGCTGACGCACGTTCTACTGAGGTTCCCATTGCGTATTGATTGTTTTCAATTAAAAAAACAACAGGTAAATGCCATAATGCAGCTAAATTAAGAGCCTCATAAACTTGCCCTTGGTTGGCAGCGCCATCACCAAAATAACTTAAGACAACGTTATTATTTTCCTTATATTTATTTGCAAATCCTATCCCTGTTCCAAGCGGAGCTGATGTGCCAACAACACCATGACCACCATAAAAATTGTTTTCTTTAGAAAACATATGCATGGATCCGCCCTTACCTTTTGAATACCCCCCTTTACGTCCTGTCAATTCAGCCATCACTCCTTTTGGGTCCATACCAGTTGCTAACATATGACCATGATCTCTGTAGGTGGTGATAACTGAGTCAGTTTTCTTAATAGTTGCTTGCATTCCTGTCACAACTGCTTCCTGGCCAATATAAAGATGGCAAAATCCACCAATTAACCCCATACCGTATAACTGACTCGCCTTCTCTTCAAAACGACGAATCAATAACATATCATAATAAAATTTTTCTAATATTTTGTTTGTAATTTTTTTATTCACAATTAATAACCTAATAAAATAAATCCTAAATGAATAATCAAATTTAGTAACAAGAAGTTTTTTAAATATCTTCAAAACATTACTTTTATTTACTCAAGAACAGTAGATTATAATTTACTCGTAAAGTTAGATTAACTTAATACACTAATGTTAGTAAATATTATTTAAAGAAAGAAAAAAATATCTATTAAGTAATTATTGGAATGTATATTAAGAAAAAAAAGAAAGAATATTGCAAAAGAATTATTGATCTAGAATTAATATTTCACTTGCCTTTGCAAGACCAAGAACATACCTAGCCCTCTCATCAAGAAAATCTAAATCTAAGCCTTCATCCCTTAGAAGGGAAATACGGTGTTTAAGTGAATTTATCTCAAAATCATTTAAAATATACTCATGCTCTAACGAACTTAAATTTCCAGAAATTTCGAACCAATCATTGATACCACGATCACCAAAAACTCCGTGTGCTCCAAAATAAATAATTATTCCGAAACCAATAACTGTCCCTATATAGTTTTTAGTTTTTTGTCTTAAAATATAATTAGTTTTCATAAAGCTAAATCAATAAAATTTAAAAACATTTAACCAATTTTAGAACTAAAGCAGTATGTTAAAATTTAAAAGGTAAAAAATCTTTACCTGCATAAGTAGCAGCAGGGCCTAGCATCTCTTCTATGCGCAGGAGCTGGTTGTACTTGGCCAAGCGATCAGATCTTGATAATGATCCAGTTTTAATTTGTCCAGAATTAGTTCCAACTGCAAGATCGGCAATTGTAACGTCCTCTGTTTCGCCCGAACGATGCGAAATCACTGCTCTATAAGAAGATCTATGGGCAATATCTACGGCCTCCAGTGTTTCTGTAAGTGTTCCAATTTGATTAACTTTAACTAAGATAGCATTTGCAACAGAGGAATCTATGCCCTCTTTTAATCTTAAGCTGTTTGTAACAAAGAGATCATCCCCTACTAATTGAATCTTGTTACCTATAGCAGTTGTTAATGCCTTCCACCCCTCCCAATCATCTTCTGACATACCATCTTCAATTGAAATAATGGGGTAATCTAAAATCAAAGATTTATAATATTCTACCAATTCAGATGATTGGAGTTTCTGTTTTTCAAAATGGTAAGTACCATTTTTATAAAACTCAGTTGATGCAGCATCAAGGGCGATAAAAATATCTTGTCCAGCTTTCAGTCCAGCTTTTTCAATGGAAGAAATCAATAAATCTAAACCTTCTTTAGCACTCTTTACAGCAGGAGCATAACCTCCTTCATCACCAACATTTGTATTGTGTCCTCCTTGTTGAAGAACACTGCGAAGTGAGTGAAAGATTTCAGCACCCATTCTGATTGCTTCAGCTATAGAAGTCGCGGCAACAGGCATAATCATAAATTCTTGAAAATCAAGACTATTATCTGCATGAGCCCCACCATTAATAACATTCATCATAGGAACAGGAAGCGTAGTTGCATTTATCCCACCAAGATAGGAGTAAAGTGGAAGTCCAGATTCTAATGCCCCGGCTTTTGCCACAGCTAAACTAACACCTAATATTGCATTAGCCCCCAAGCGTTTTTTATTAGAAGTACCATCTAATTCAATCATTGATTGATCAATAAGAACCTGCTCTTCTGCATCTAACCCCATTAAAGAGTCAAAAATTTCTCCATTTACGGATTTGACTGCTGATTTGACACCTTTTCCAAGATATCTATCACCACCATCTCGTAATTCATGTGCTTCATGCGCTCCAGTAGATGCACCAGATGGAACTGAGGCTCGTCCGATAACTCCTGATTCTAAAGTTACATCAACTTCAACAGTTGGGTTACCACGTGAATCTAAAATCTCACGAGCCAGAATATCAATAATTGCAGTCATAGATTCTCCATATTAATAAATATTACATAAGTTACTATAACCATTCTATTTTTACTTTTGTTTAGTAAGCAGGTCAATTTCAATAACCCCCTCTAGAAGAGATTTCATTTCTGACAATGGAACCATATTTGGACCATCTGAAGGTGCATTATCAGGATCTGGATGAGTTTCAATAAATAAAGCAGAGCATCCAACAGCAACTGCAGCACGAGAGAGAATTTCTACATACCTTCTTTCGCCTCCACTTTTACCTCCCAAACCACCTGGTTGTTGAACCGAATGAGTAGCATCAAAAACAACAGGATACCCAAATTCTGCCATGGATGGTAAGGAGCGAAAATCAGAAACAAGAGTATTGTAACCAAAGAAAGTTCCACGTTCAGTTAGTAGAATATTTTCGTTGCCCATAGAGGAAATTTTTGAAATAACATTTTTCATGTCTTTTGGACTTAAGAATTGACCCTTTTTAACGTTGACAGTACATTTCGTTTCTGCAGCAGCCTCAAGTAAATCAGTTTGGCGACATAGAAAGGCTGGTATTTGAATTACATCGACAAAGTCTTTAATCATTTCACATTGCTCAGGCAAATGAATATCAGTCAATACAGGAACCCCTATAAACTTTCTTATTTCTGAAAATATAGGTAAAGAGGTTTCTAATCCAACACCCCGCGGGCTACTAGACAAAGTTCTATTTGCTTTATCAAAAGATGTTTTGAAAATTAGAGGAATTTGCAAACTTTTACATAATTCCGCTAATTGACCAGCAACATCTATCACATGATCTCGACTCTCTAGAGCACAGGGGCCAGCTATAAGGACAACTGGAAGATCATTTCCAAGTACAATATTACCGACATTAACATGATAATTATTTAACATATAACAAACCTAAACAAGTCGAGATTGTTTCATTGCAGCAGAAATAAATGATGCAAATAGTGGGTGGGGATCAAAAGGTTTTGATTTTAGTTCAGGATGAAATTGAACTCCAATAAACCAAGGGTGGTCAGGAATTTCGATAATCTCGGGAAGCATTTGATCTGGTGACATACCTGAAAAAAGAAGACCAGAAGTTTCTAAAATCTTACGATGATTAATGTTAATTTCATAACGATGTCTGTGTCGTTCCATTATAACTTTTTGATCTTTATAAATTGAACGTGCCCGACTATTTTTAAGTAACTCACAAGGATATTCACCCAATCGCATAGTCCCCCCAAGATCATCATTTCTAGTACGAATTTCCTTGTTACCCTCTTTGTTCCATTCGGTCATAAGTCCGACAATTGCTACATTAGTATCAGAAAACTCAGATGATCCCGCATCAGAAATACCAGCAAGATTTCTTGCTGCCTCAATTACAGCCATTTGCATCCCCAAGCAAATCCCAAAGTAAGGTATTTTTCTTTCTCTAGCTAATTTTACTACATTAATCTTACCCTCTGCACCTCGTTCACCAAAACCACCTGGAACAAGAATGCCATGTATATTTTCCAACTGATCAAAAGCTTCATTATCCTCAAAAACCTCAGAATTTATCCATATTAATTTTGGTTTAACTTTATTAGCAATGCCTCCATGAATAAGGGCTTCATTAAGTGATTTATATGCATCCTGAAGACCAGTGTATTTTCCAACAATTGCAATCCTTACTTCACCTTCCGGGGCTCTTAATCGTTCCACTATGTCTTTCCATACAGACAGATCTGGTGCTGGAGGATTACTAATACCACATGCCTCAAGTACAACGGAATCTAGTCCTTGCTGATGATAACTAAGAGGTACTTCATAAATTGTTTCAACATCTAAAGCTTGAACAACCTGGTCGAGCCGGACATTGCAAAATAAGGCAATTTTTTTACGTTCAGATTCAGGTATATCTCTATCACATCTACAAACTACTATATTTGGTTGAATTCCAATTGATCGTAATTCTTTAACCGAGTGCTGAGTAGGTTTAGTTTTTAGCTCCGCGGCTGATGGTATATAAGGGACTAGAGTTAAATGAACAAATATAGCTCTTCCAATTCCTAAATCATTTGAAAGTTGTCTAATTGCTTCAAGGAAAGGTTGACCTTCAATGTCACCAACAGTTCCTCCAATTTCACATATGAGAAAATCAACATCATCAATATCTGAAAGAATAAATTTTTTGATAGCATCTGTTACATGTGGAATAACTTGAACAGTCGCCCCAAGAAAATCACCCTTTCTTTCGGATGATATTATGTCACCA
>CAZHAN010000026.1:0-11070 GCA_964530575.1 uncultured Rhizobiaceae bacterium
TGAATCCGTTTCGCGAAATCATGATGCTCCATGAATGACGACAATGGATCCAAAAAACAGAACTTTACTAAAAGTTACTATTTCTCAAAAACGTGAGAATCAAACTAGCTCTTTAGTTGAGCAATTAATGGGTAAAAATCCTGAACTAAGATTGCAATACATAAGAGAACATGCAGTAGAAGCAAAGAATCTTGATATATAATTTATCAAAAAAATCGAATGCTTTCTTTTAAGTCAATAGTATGCAATTAATTAAAGAATATCATATGTATGTAATATTTTCATGAAATTTTCCGATCTAGGCCTAAGTAGCCAAACACTTAAATCAATTGAGGCAGCAGGCTATACAGAGCCAACCCCAATACAACAAAAAGCAATACCCATAATTCTTCAGGGAAGAGATGTTATTGGGTGTGCGCAAACTGGCACAGGAAAAACTGCTTCATTTGCACTTCCAATGATAGATGTTCTTGCTTCAGGTCGAGCAAGAGCAAGAATGCCTAGGGCTTTAATTTTAGAACCAACTCGCGAGCTTGCGGCACAAGTGGCTGAAGCATTCCAAATATATGGAGTAAATCACAAATTAGAAGTAGCCCTTCTTATTGGTGGTGTATCAATGGATGAACAAAGCAAGAAGCTAGATAGAGGAGCAGATGTACTGATAGCAACGCCCGGTAGACTTCTTGACCACACCGATAGAGGTCAAGTTATGCTAAGAGGGGTAAAAATACTTGTAATTGATGAAACTGACAGAATGCTTGATATGGGGTTTATCCCAGACGTAGAAAGACTAGTAAAATTATTACCACCACTAAGACAAACTTTGTTTTTTTCAGCAACACTAGATTCTCAAATTAGGAATATAGGTGAGAAATTTGTTAACAATCCTAAAGAAATATCAGTTACACAACCTTCTTCAGCTGCTAAATCAATAAATCAAAAATTAATTCGAGTAGATTCGTCAGATAAAAAAGCGATTCTAAAAGAATTAATTATCAGTCAAGATATTAATCAAGCAATCATTTTTATAAATCGAAAGCGTGACGTTGAATCGGTCGTTCGATTTCTCAACACCAATAAGTATAAATCTGCTCCGATACATGGAGACCTTTCTCAATCAATAAGAAGTGAAACTCTGGATAAATTTAAATCTGGGACTATAAGCTTTCTTATTGCTAGCGATGTTGCTGCTAGAGGAATTGATATTCCATTTTTACCTTTTGTAATTAATTTTGATGTTCCAAATAATCCTGAAGATTATGTTCATAGGATTGGACGCACTGCAAGAGCTGGGCGAAAAGGTACAGCATTCACTTTAGCTACAAAAGATGACTTAAAACTAGTTAGCTCCATTGCTTTGCTAATTGGTTCAAAAATTCCAGAAATACAATTAAATACGAAAAAAACCTTTAATCAAAAACCAACTGCCAAGGTTTCGAAAAAGAAGAATATCAACAATTCCAACAATAAAATCTTGAATAACAATAATAAGAAGAGGATCCATGAAAAAGATTTAAATAAAACTAATAAAGTAAATAGTAATACATCTAAAGAACAAACTACCGAAAGTCCCAACCCAATGGGAGGTCATGTTCCGGCTTTCCTACTGAAGCCAATTAAACAAAAAAACTGATAATATTTTGTTTAATTAATCTCTTTCGTCCAACCACGCCATTTGAATTGCTTCAAGAATTTTTTCACTTGATCCATCTGGCTCATCATCGAAGTCAGGGATCTCCCTTACCCACTTATGTAAATCAGTAAATCTTAAATTAACAACGTCAACTTCTGGATGGAGAGATTCGAGCTCAATTGCTATATCAATAGAATCGTTCCATTTTAATGGCATAATTACTTAACCTTCTTCTAATAACATATTACGGGTAGCGGAAGGTAAAGAGACCTTCAAACCATCTAAATCTTCAGTAATCAGTATCTGACAACCAAGCCGTGAAGTGTGTGCGAGCCCAAAAGCTAAATCAAGCATATCTTCTTCATTTTCTGTAGCTTCAGGAAGCTGTCCAAAAAAACTATTATCAACAATTATATGACATGTAGAGCAAGCTAACGATCCCTCGCAAGCGCCCTCTAATTCAATGTTGTTTTTATGAGCTATCTCCAATATTGAAAGACCTAGAGGAGCATCTACCTCTTGATGTTGGCCATCAGTATGGATAAAGGTCATTTTAGGCATATACTTAAACTTTCAAAAACTAATCACAAATTATTACTTATTGAATAAATTATAAAACTATTATAGTACTTAACTTTCAAGGCTTTTTATCTTCTTTCCTTTTAGTCCTTGTTTAATAGCCCTGTCCATACGTTTCGCAGCAAATTCTTCAGTAGCTTGATTACATAACTCAATCTGATTCAATATTTCTGAGCGATTATCCGTTTTTATTATTTCTCTAATTTTACTTAAAACTAATTCAATATCCTTGTATTCATTTGTTGACAGAAGATGACCATCCGAAGCTAAGGCTGTTTCAATAGCTTTTAACATACGTTCTCCATCAACTCTAGCTTCTAACAAAAGACGATTTTCCATATCATCTTTAGAATTTTCTAAACTTTCCCTTAACATTCTCGACATTTGATCTTCTGATAAGCCATATGAAGGTTTAACTGAAACCTGTTGTCTAATTGATGTAGTAATCTCTTCAGCACTAACGGTTAAAAGGGAATCTGTATCAACGGAGAAGGTTACCCGTACTCGAGCTGATCCTGCCGCCATTGGCGGAATACCCTTTAATTCAAATTTAGCTAATGATCGATTTAGTGATACTAATTCCCTTTCTCCCTGAACTACATGAATGGCCATTGCTGTCTGACCATCAATATAAGTTGTAAATTCTTGTGCCCTTGAGGCTGGTATAGGGGTATTTCTTGGAATAATTTTCTCAGATAAACCACCCATAGTTTCTATGCCTAAAGATAAAGAATTAACATCAAGCAAAAGTGAATTAGATCCTTCAGTAAGAGCACTCGCTTGCAATGCAGCGCCTTTAGCAACAACCTCATCAGGATTAATATAATCAATTGGTTCTTTGTTAAACAAATTAACAACTGAACTTCTTACTAAAGGTATTCTGGTAGCCCCACCAACAAGAACGATACCTTTTATTTCTTCAATTCTCGCATTTGCATCATTTATTACATTTCTAGTTATAGCTAAGGTTTTATTAATAAATCCTATTATAAGTGAATTAAACTTCTCTCTATTAAGGTGAAAAGTGCTTTCATTGTTATTTGTTGAAAAATTCCATTCTCCATCTTCATTATCAGTAAGATATTCTTTTATATTTTTAGCCAAAATCATGGCTTTTTTTGCTTCTAGAAAAGAGAAATTAGAATTCCCAGTTACTGATGCATGTTCACTAAGAATATATTCTGCAATTGTCTTATCAAAATCATCTCCACCCAACATTGTATCTCCGCCAGTAGCTAAAACTTGGAATACTCCCATTCTTAGTTTGAGTAATGAGACGTCAAAAGTTCCGCCTCCCAAATCATATACTGCATATATACCCTCTTCTGTTTGGTCCAATTTATAAGCTAAAGCAGCAGCAGTTGGCTCATTAATCAATCTTAATGTTTCTAAGCCAGCTAATCTTGCTGCATCTTTGGTAGCCGCCCTTGCAGAATCATCAAAATGAGCTGGCACAGTTATAACTGCTCGTAATACCTGTTTTCCTAGAGCAGTTTCTGCTCTATTTTTTAATGACCTTAATATATCTGCAGAAATTTCTACTGGAGAAAGCACTCGGCCATCTACCTCTAACAAGACCATCCTTTGTTCATTTAAATCAGAGGGATGAATTTTATACGAAAGATGTCCTGCTATTTTTAGAACATCCTCTTCACTTCTTCCCATCAACCTTTTAATAGATGTAATAACACGCTCAGGATCAGATATAGCTTTAATGGAGGCATCACTTCCTACAATTGCTGACCCATCTTCATAGGCAACAATAGATGGAACTAAAGAATTACCATTTATATCTCTTATAATCTCTGGACTCCCATCTCTAACTAATGCAATGAGACTATTTGTAGTTCCTAGGTCAATTCCTACTGCTAAATCAGTCTCCTGATGAGGCATTGGTGTTTGGCCAGGTTCATGCATTTGAATCAGCGGGGTCATAAATTATCCATTTTATATAGTTGTTCTCGGGCCTGATCTTCAAAGTTAATTAAGTACGATAAATTTACTAAAGCTTTACCAGCATAAACAAAATCATTGTTAGAGAATGCTTGAGAAATCATTTCAATATATTTTGAAGACTCTGCTTTACTACTATAGATGATGTCATTTATTTCTTTAATAGTTTTAGCATTTTGCAAATTTTCTCTTTTTAACAATATATTCATAAGAACTTCTTCGTCTTGCACGGTCTGATTCTCGTCAGTTGGACATTTCTTTCCATTAATATAAAATATTAGTTCAGCACGTTTTATTGGAGATTTTAATTTTAAATATGCATCATTAACATTAGCAGAGTGTTGTGTTGCATAATCTTTTTCCTGAGAGGTCTTTGAAGTAAATTTATCAGGATGTAAATCTTTCTGAATTGATAGGTATTTGTTTTCTATTAAAGAAACATCAATATCAAAAGTTTGTGGAAGTGAAAATATCAGAAATGGATTTAATTCAGAAAGTGGTTGAATTACCTCACATAAAGAACAAAAAACTAACCCAACCTGAATAGGCTCCTTACAGGACCAGCAAGATCTTAATTGATTATTCATTAGATATGGCGCTTTAATCCACCGTAATACACATGAAGATTAATTAAACGTGAAAAGATTCGCCACAACCACAACGCGATTTTTCATTTGGGTTATTAAAAACAAAACCTGATTCTAAATCCTTCTCAATAAAATCCATTTCAGTGCCCTGGAGATAAGGTTGGGCTTTTGGATCAATAAATATAGTAATATCTTCATGAACTACAACAGCATCAAATTCTGAATCTTGATCTGCGAACTCAAGAGTGTAAGACAGACCTGAACAACCAGCAGTTCTAACGCCAACCCTAACACCTTTAGTCGGCTTTCCACGAGAGTCAATCATATTCCGCACACGATTAGCAGCGGATTCGGTCAATGTTAGAACTTGCATTATATAAACTCTCTTTTAAATAATATGTACAATCTAAGTGCAGAATCTATTGTTTAGTAACTAGGATTTTGAATCTGATTTATCACGATAATCTGCTATTGCAGCCTTGATCGCATCTTCTGCTAAAACAGAACAGTGAATCTTGACAGGGGGCAATGCAAGATGCTGAGCAATTTCAGTATTCTTTATAGTTTCAGCTTCATCCAATGATTTTCCCTTTACCCACTCGGTTATAAGGCTCGACGAAGCTATTGCTGAACCACAACCAAATGTTTTAAATTTTGCATCTTCTATTACCCCATCTTCACTAACTTGAATTTGTAATTTCATCACATCACCACATGCGGGAGCTCCAACTAACCCGGTACCAACCTTTGTGGAAGCCTTATCCATAGATCCAATATTACGAGGATTCTCGTAATGATCGATGACTTTATCACCATACGCCATCTCTATATCTCCTATTCTTCAATTAAATTGTTAACATAAATTATTTAAGCATTAATGATCTGACCATTGTATAGACTTTAAATCAATGCCTTCTTGAACCATTTCCCAAAGCGGGCTCATCTCTCGTAGCTTTTTGACATGCTTAACAACTGTTTCAATTGTATAATCTATTTCTGCCTCAGTCGTTTCCCTTCCAATTCCAAAACGTATAGAAGTATGTGCCATCTCCACATCAACACCAAGCGCTCTTAGTACATAACTGGGTTCCAAAGATGCAGATGTACAAGCGGATCCAGAAGAAACAGCAATATCCCTCATCCCCATCATTAATGACTCACCTTCAACATATGCAAACGAAAGATTAAGATTTCCAGGATACCGTTCCTTAGTATTTCCATTCATTATAACATCTGGAAGCTGAGCATTGATTCCTGATAAAAAACGTTCGGAGAGATTTCGGATTCTCACCTCATCTGTTTCCATTTGTACAGAAGCAATTTCAGCAGCCTTTCCAAATCCTACACAAAGAGGGGTAGATAAAGTTCCTGACCTCATGCCTCGCTCTTGACCACCGCCATGAATAAGAGCCTTAAGACGAACTCTTGGCTTTCTTCTGACATACAACGCACCTATACCTTTTGGTCCATACATCTTATGTGAAGAAATACTCATGAGATCAATATTCATGCTGTTAACATCTAATGGGATTTTTCCAGTTGCCTGAGCTGCGTCAGTATGAAAAAACGCGCCATTTTGACGACATATAGCCCCTATTTCTTTGATTGGCTGAATTACACCTATTTCATTGTTTATAGCCATTACAGACACAATTGCAGTCCGCTCGTTTACGGCCTGCCTTACTCGATCTAAATCAACTAAACCATTTGGCTGAACAGGAAGGTAAGTAATTTTAAAACCTTCTTCCTCTAAATGACGACAGGCATCCAGAACACATTTATGTTCAGTAATAACAGTAACAATTTCGTTTCTTTGATCTTTATAAAAACGAGCAACTCCCTTTAGTGCCAAGTTATTAGACTCCGTAGCACCTGAAGTAAAAATTACCTCCTTTGGTGAAGCACCAATTAAATGAGCTAGCTGTTTCCGTGATTCTTCAACAGCTGACTCTGCTTCCCAACCAAATGAGTGGTTTCTTGAGTGTGGATTACCAAAATTCTCAGTAAAATATGGAAGCATTGCCTCCACAACTCGCTTATCAGTTGGAGTGGTAGATTGATAATCCATATAAATAGGAATCTTAATATTTTGAATCGATTCAGACATAAAAGACCTCACAAGGCGACAGAATCATTTAAATTACTCATTTTTCTTAAAGCTAATTCGGACCAAGCCGAAATAAAGCGATCAATTTCTTCAGCTGAGGTAGCCCAACCAAAACTTAATCGAATAGCACAATTAGCATTCTCGGAATCAATTCCCATAGATTTTAGAACATGACTTGGCCCAACCTTCCCAGAAGAACAAGCTGCTCCAGCACTAATTGCAATTCCAGCAATATCCATTGCTATAACTTGGGTTTCAGACTCTAAGCCAGGCAATAAAAAACAAGTAGTGTTTGGTAATCTTGGCACATCAGAACCAATAACAACTAACGAAGGAAAGTTGTTAAGTAAATAATTTTCTAAATTATCCCGAATTACTGATAATCTTAATGATTCCTCAGCATTAAATTTAGACTGGCTAGCTGCACATCCAAAACCAGAAATACCTGAAACATTTTCAGTTCCAGCTCTTAGGCCTTGCTCCTGACCTCCACCAATTAGCTGAGGTTTTATAATATTTAAATCTAAAGCTATTAAGGCCCCAACACCTTGAGGGCCTCCTATTTTATGAGATGAAAGAGAATAAGTATCTGCACAAAGTTCATTTACATTTACCTCTATACGCCCCGGAGCCTGTACTGCATCGCAGTGAACAAGAGCGCCAAATTGATGAGAAATATCTGCAATCTCACGAATTGGTTGTAAAATACCTGTTTCATTATTAGCTAATTGAACTACAACTCCAGCACAATCAAAATCAACTAATAAGCTACGTAAATTATTTAAATTAATTATTCCTGAAGGCAATACCGATACCTCGTGCACTCGTGCACTCGAATTATATGCAGCCCCCAAAACTGAATCGTGTTCGGTAGACAAGACAAGTAGATTCTTTATGCCTCTTGATACAAAAGATTCAATTGCTAAGGAATTAGATTCTGTTCCACCACTTGTAAATATAACTGATTCAGGAGGTGCTGAAACTAATTGAGAAACTGCATTTCTGGCTTTATCAACCGAAGATCTGGCAAGCCTTCCAAAACGATGAACAGATGATGGGTTACCGCCAACTAATAGTTCGTGTGCAACAACAGCAGAAACCTCAGACCTTATTGGCGATGTCGCATTATAATCCAGATAAACAGCTGTTGAGTTCATAGCAATTCCATGAGTTTTAACTAACGTGATTCGAATGATTAGCTTGATTAGTAATATAAAAAGTACCTTTTCCTATTACCTTAGAGTTAATAATATCCTCTAGAGTAACTGAGCTAAGGTAAAAATGGATTTGATTTCCCAATTCTTCCCATAAATCATGAGTGATGCATTGAGCGCGATCTTTTCTACATCCATCTTCAGAATCTGGCTTACATCGAGTTGCAGCAATTGGTTCATTAACAGAAAGAATAATTTCTGATATGCGAATAGTGTTTTTGTTTCGAGCTAACACATAACCACCACAAGGGCCTCGAACGCTTTGAACCAAATCTTTCTTTCTTAGTTGCCCAAACAATTGCTCAAGATATGATAGGGAAATCTCTTGCCTATCAGAAATTTCAGATAGTGATATAGGTTTTCCAGAATAGTGCATTGCTAGATCAGCCATTGCCATCACTGCGTAACGCCCTCGGGTACTTAATTTCATATTGGCATCCCCTATTCCTTTTGTTCTCTTGGCTCAGTGGGCTTTAACTCCAAATCTGGATTCTTTGCCCACTGCGGAGATAACTCTCCGTTATCTTTGTTGTGCAATTCTTCTAACGCGGAGATCCTTGCCTGAAGAGTTTCTGTTTTTTCCACAAGACTTTCCAGTGTGCGCAAAAATGGATCGCTCACATCAGCCCCGCTTGCACCATAAGCTTCAAATTTAGGATCAATCACCCTTGGTGTTCTAGCTATTCGGCCTGGGTTCCCAATAACAGTTGCTCCAGAAGGAACATCTCTAAGAACCACCGCGTTAGCACCAACTCGAGAGTTTTTTCCTAAACTTATTGGACCAAGAATTTGTGATCCAGCTCCAATAATTACCCCATCTTCGATAGTTGGATGACGTTTTGTGTTTGCCTGACGTGCCGAATCAATAGCTGGAGCGATCCCTCCAAGGGTTACCCCATGGTAAATTGTAACATTATCACCAATTTCTGAGGTTTCACCTATAACTACCCCTGCCCCGTGATCAATGAAAAAACCTGCACCTATCTTTGCAGCGGGATGAATTTCAACGCCAGTAAGAAACCGTGAAAATTGAGAAAATAACTTAGAAATCAAATGAAGCTTCAGAATCCACAATTTATGAGCAAAGCGATAAAAAATGACCGCATGAAACCCTGGGTATGCAAGCCAAACTTCTGCATACCCTCTTACAGCAGGGTCTCTATCTATAACAGCCCCTATATCCATGCGAAGAGTTCTAAAGAACAATGATTTAATTCCCCTTGATTCAACAATTATGGTGTATATAACGGATAAATATGAACTAAATGTTAGTTATACGACGGGTTATAATATATATCCGACCAAATCAGTCAAGATTATAATTTGAATATTCTGGTTAAATTACATCAATATTCTAGTTTATTTAATTGATATGAAGGAGTTTTATAGTCTTATTTATGCTTAGAGAGATGAAATTGATCGCATTGCATAAGGAAAATGAATGCCTGAACTTATAATAAACGGCCCTGAAGGCCGAATTGAGGCCCGTTACCATAGAGCGGAATCACCCACTGCCCCAATTGCTTTAGTAATGCACCCCCATCCAAAATTTGGAGGGACTATGAATCATAAGATTGTCTATCATCTTTTTCATACTTTTGCTCGAGCCGGATTTTCAGTCTTAAGATTTAATTTTAGGGGAGTTGGAAGAAGTCAAGGATCCTTTGACAATGGAACAGGTGAACTAGCTGATGCAGCCGCTGCTCTAGATTGGATGCAATCTTTTCACCCTAATCCTTCCAAATGCTGGGTAACTGGATTTTCCTTCGGTGCATGGCTCGCTATGCAATTACTGATGAGGAGACCGGAAATTGATTCATTTATTGCTGTTGCACCACCAGCAAATATTTATGATTTTAGCTTTCTAGCTCCATGCCCTTCTTCAGGACTAATGTTACATGGTGCTTCTGATAATACAGTCCCCCCTGAAGAAGTATCCAAACTTACAGATAAATTAATTGCTCAGCGTGGACTCCCAATAAAATTCCAAACTATAGCTGGAGCCAATCATTTTTTTGAAGGAAAGTTAGATGAATTAATAAAAGCATCTGAAGAATATATCGCTTTAAAAATGAATGCAGAAGAATAAATTTATAAATTTATAAATTCATAAAATATTGATAATATACAAAATATGTATCTTCCTAAATCAGACTTAATTAAACATTTATCAGATAGAGGCTTCATCTATCAATCGACTGACCTAGAGGGTGTGGATAGTCGTTCTTTAAGTCCTATTTCTGGATATATTGGATTTGATTGTACAGCTCAAAGTCTTCATGTAGGAAGCCTTGTTCAAATAATGATGCTTAGAAGATTACAGCAGACAGGGCACCGACCAATAATTCTTTTGGGAGGTGGAACAACAAAAATTGGAGACCCTTCTGGAAAAGACGAATCAAGAAAGCTAATTGACGAAGATCAAATTAGCTCAAACATGAAAACCATCAAAAGTGTTTTCCATAAATTCTTATCATTTGGTGATGGCAAAAGCGATGCCGTATTTGTTGATAATGACGAATGGCTTAGTGAAATAAAATATATCCCATTTTTACGAAAATATGGTTCTAATTTTTCTATTAATAGAATGTTAGGATTTGAAAGCGTCAAATTAAGATTGGAAAGAGAACAGCCATTATCTTTTCTTGAATTTAATTATATGATTCTTCAGGCATATGATTTTCTTGAACTATCTCGCCGGTATGATTGTTCACTACAGCTTGGAGGTTCTGATCAATGGGGAAATATTGTTAGTGGAATAGAGCTTGCAAGAAGAATTGATAAAGTGGAATTATTTGGTATCACATCACCTTTAATAACAACCGCATCTGGTGGAAAAATGGGCAAAACTGACTCAGGTGCTATCTGGTTGAATGAAGATAATCTGAGTACCTGGGACTATTGGCAGTTTTGGAGAAATACAGATGATAAAGATGTAGTAAGATTTTTGAGACTATTTACCGATAGTTCGGAACGGTATATATCGTTAGTTTTTTT
>CAZHAN010000027.1:0-10990 GCA_964530575.1 uncultured Rhizobiaceae bacterium
CTTCTGTCTTAAGCCCAAGATTATTTTTCTGAACTGGACCTAAATTAAATTTAGGAATTTCTGATCCAATCAATGCTGATGGGATATTTTGGGGCTGTAATGTCAATCCAATAGCAAGTCCAATCACAATAGCGGAAAAAAAAGCCAAGGGTACAAGCGCTCGGATAGACATATTTACACCTTTTGAAGGCTGGAGGATGATTTGGTATATTTTTTCTCTTTACGAATTCTTCTGGATGGACTTCCCACTCTATGTCTCCTATCTGAAAGTGAAATTGTACCTCCAACTACCATGAAAAATGCTCCTATCCATATCCAATGGACAAAAGGTTTGAAGTATGCGCGGACTGCCCATTCTCCACTTCCATTACTGTCTCCAATTACTGCATAAACATCACCAGAAATGGTTGCTTTAATTCCAGCTTCTGTAGTTATCATCGGAGAGCCAATATAGGTTCTTTGTTCGGGAAATAGGCGAGTAATTTCTTTCTCTCCTTTAATGACTGAGAAGGTAGCTCTTTCAGCTGTGTAATTTGGACCAGCTAAATTTGTAACTCCGTTAAATATTAATGAATATTTACCAAGATTAATCGAATCTCCTGGTTTCATAATTTCTGTACGTTCTATTTGCCAACTTAGAAGTACAGTAATTCCTAATAAAACAAAACCAACACCTAGGTGAGCAAAAGTCATTCCCCAAACTGAACGAGGAATATGTAAGAAACGCAAAAAGGAATCCTTAGTGGAAATTCTAAATAATTTTAATTTTTCAAATATAGGAACAAAGGACCCAATAATAAGCCATGATGCAAGACCGAGTCCCGCTCCTGCCATTAAGGATCCTCCCATTCTAATCCAGGTAATCATTGAAATTAACAATGCTATTGCAAGAATTAAACTCAGTCTTTGAATAACCCCAATAAGGTCAGCTCGCTTCCATGGCAAGAGTGGTCCAATAACCATTGTGATAAATAATGGAATCATGAGGGGCCCAAACGTGCCATTAAAAAAAGGAGGACCAACCGATATTTTTTCTCCTGTGATCCCATCTAAAAACATGGGGTATAAAGTTCCTAATAAGATTGTTGCACATGAAGTAGTTAAAATTAGATTATTGAATACTAGTGCACTTTCTCTACTTATTGGTGCGAAGAGTCCACCAGCTTTTAACTTGGGAGATCTTAAGGCATATAAAAATAGTGATCCGCCAATTACAAAAATAAGAAATAAGAGTATGTAGAGCCCACGTTCTGGGTCAGTAGCAAATGCATGTACGGAGGTAAGTACCCCAGATCTAACTATGAATGTTCCTAAAAGTGATAATGAGAAAGTTAATATTGCCAGTAAAATTGTCCACGATTTAAGGGTATCTCGTCTTTCAGCTACGATAGATGAATGAAGTAGGGCGGTTCCTGCAAGCCAAGGCATAAATGATGCGTTTTCAACTGGGTCCCAAAACCAAAATCCTCCCCACCCTAGTTCGTAGTAGGCCCACCAGCTTCCAAGGGTAATTCCAGTAGTAAGGAAGCACCATGCTGCAAGTGTCCAAGGACGAACCCAACGTGCCCAAGCAGGATCAACCTTGCCTTCAATCAAGGCAGCTACAGCAAAAGAAAATGCCATTGAAAACCCAACATAACCCAAATATAGAAAAGGAGGATGGATTGCTAATCCAGGGTCTTGAAGTAATGGGTTTAGTCCTGCACCCTCAATCGGGGCAGGTAAAATTCTCTCAAAAGGATTTGATGTAAATAGTATGAATCCAAAGAATCCTATACCAATCATCGCCTGAACGGAGAGAACCCTTGCTTTTAATGCTGGAGGGAGGTTGGTACCAAAAATTGCTACAGCAGCTCCAAATCCAGTTAAGATTAGAATCCATAGGAGTAACGAACCTTCGTGATTTCCCCATACTCCAGTAATTTTATAAAGCAGAGGTTTAAGGGAATGGGAGTTTTGAGCTACAGCCAGTACAGAGAAATCAGAGTTGATGAATGAGAATGTTAAGCATGCAAATGAAAGTGCTACTAATAAAAATTGGATTAGTGCAGCTGGGCTTGAGATCGCCTGTAAGGAAATATTATTATTATGTGCGCCAAATAAAGGTAATGTGGCTTGCACGCATGCAATTACCATTGCAACAATAAGTGAAAAATGTCCAAGCTCAGCAATCATTGATTATTACACCGTGTAAAATTATTTTCCCTTCCACTTGCCGGAGGCCTTGAGTGAATCAACAACCTCTTTAGGCATATAATTTTCATCATGCTTTGCAAGAATGTTTGAGGCAATGAATACTCCATTATTATCAAGATTACCCTCGGCAATTATTCCCTGTCCCTCTCGAAATAGAGTCGGAACAATACCAGTATATTGTACAGTTATAGTACTCTCGAGGTCAGTAATATTGAAATGAATTAAATTACCTTCACTTTTGGATAGGGAATTTTCCTCGACAAGTCCACCAAGTCTAAAAGGTTTTTCTGAATTAAAACCCTCTTGGCTAACTTCTGTAGGACTTCGAAAAAAAACAATAGAATCTTCAAAAGCAAAAAGAACCAGTATTGTGGCAATTCCAAGTGATATTACACCTGAAATTATAAATAACATTCTCTGTCTTTTAAGTGTCAATTTCTTGATTCTCTTCAAAGGCTAGAGGCTTATGTCGACGGGGGTTATTATTATCTAAAATTTCTAATTTTTTTTATTTTTTCTTAATTCAACAAAACTATTAACGAATGACCATGCAAGAAATATAATAGATAAAATATATGCTGGCCATATGTACTCACCATATCCCCCCATGCTTAAGAACTCAACAATGGTATTCATTTATCTAAAATATCCTGAATCTACATTAATAATTATTAATTATTTTTGGTGTGTTCGTAAAATTTGCAAAGAATATATCTTTCGGGAAATAAATTCTTTATCCATTCTTAAAAAAAGTACTGTAATGTAAAAAGTTGTATATCCAATAATTAAAGAGATTAGTGGAGGGAGCATGCCTGGATCAATTGTAGGACCATCGGCTCTCAAGAGGCTTGCAGGCTGGTGGAGTGTATTCCACCAATCAACTGAGTAATGAATTATTGGTAAATTAACCGAGCCTACTAAAGCAAGGATAGCTGCAGCTTTGCTAGCTCTAGAAGGGTCTTCAATAGACACCCACAACCCAATATACCCAAGATAAATAAAAAATAAGATTAATACTGAAGTTAACCTAGCATCCCAAACCCAAAACGTTCCCCACATTGGTTGCCCCCAAAGCATGCCTGTTACAAGTGCTAAAAAAGTAAATCCTGCACCGATAGGGGCTGAAGATTTAGCAGCAATGTCTGCTATTGGGTGCTTCCAAATCAAAGCTATAGCACTTGCAACCGCCATGATTCCATACACCATCATGCCCATATAAGCTGCAGGAACATGTACGTACATAATTCTAACTGCTTCTCCCATCTGGTAGTCCGGTGGAGAGACAAAAAGAGCTTGCCAAAATCCGTAGCTTAATAAAATTAGAGTGGTTAAACCTATCCAAGGCAGTAGGACGGATGTAAGTTGAAAAAATCTAGTTGGATTTGCAAATTTGTGTAGGTTAATCATTGACCACTAACTCATAAATAATATTCATAAAATTAAATAGTAATATTTATTCAATATTCAAGCGTAGTGCAGCGCTTGAGGCCCAAGGAGCTAATGCCAGAGACCCGAGAAGGAGCGCAAATAATAACATTAGATTAGATATTGTGGTGGTTTCGTCAATAGCAGAATCTACTGCAATGACCCCAAAAATAAGGGTTGGAACAAAAAATGGTAAAACCAGAAGGGAGAGTAGAAAGCCCCCTCTTCGAACTCCCAACGTTAAGGCAGCTCCTATAGAACCAATTAGAGTTAATACTAAAGTCCCTAATAACATTGAAAGTACAAGTATTCCGTAACCTGCTGGGTTCATATTTAAAAGGATGCCCATTATTGGTGAGAGGATGGATAGAGGAAAGCCGGTAGTAAGCCAATGAGCAAGTGATTTAGATAAAATAACCAACTCAAGTGAAATAGGGGAAAGAAATAGTATATCAAGTGAGCCATCCTCAAAATCAGATTGAAATAATTTATCAAGAGAGAGAAGTACTGCTAGCAACGCAGATACCCAAATCACTCCGCTAGAAATTCTTGAGAGAACCTCAGGGTCAGGACCTACTGCAAGAGGAAAAAGTGTGATTGTTAGTAGATAAAATAGCATTACCCATATGACCCCATTATTTTGACGAAGCGATAACTTCAGATCTCTTTTTAGAATGGCCAAGAATGGATGCATTGTTTTAACCTAATCTAAGAATTTTAGTTGAATCTATATTAATTTGATTGTGGGTGGCTATCATAGCTAAGCCACCATTAAAAAGGTGATTTTTAAGGATCTCAAAAAATAAATCTGAAGTTTTGCTATCTAAAGATACGGTTGGCTCATCAAGAATCCAAAATTTTGCTTTGCTTGAAAATATCCTTGCAAAATTGAGACGTCTCTTTTGTCCAGCTGACAGGTATCCGGCTGGCAAATCAATTAAATGAGACAACTTTAGGGACTCTAGAACAAGATCAATATTAAGGTTTTTTTCTTTATTAACTTGGCCCCAAAATGAAATATTTTCATAAACCGTAAGACTCGGCTTGATTGCGTCTAAGTGGCCCATATATGCGATGAGCTGGGTGATCATTTCTGCCTCTAGTCTACTATTTTTCCATTCTAGATATCCATTATATGGACGGAGTAAGCCAGCTGTAATTCTTAGCAAGCTAGATTTTCCACTACCGTTAGGTCCTTGAATGATTAAGGCTGACTCCTCGGCAATTTTGAAATTAATTTCTTCAAAAACGACTCTTCCGTTTCGGATACAAGTAAGATTATGTCCTGAAAACGCCAATTAAATCTCCTTAAACAATATTAACAGGATATTTGATATAAGGTTATTATAGGATCCTGAGGATAGTTTACCCGATGCTTCTAGCATAACCAACTTGAATGAGGTTACGGTCCTTGGTATCGGTGGTAGGAAATTAGGAAATTGGAGATCTTAAGTGGTAAATTCAGGATTGGTGGACTTTCAGAGGTCCCTTGAAGTTAATAATCAAACATACCGCTATTTTAGCATTGATGCAGCCCAAGAGATTCTTGGGGATTTGTCATCAATACCTAGATCTTTAAGGATACTAATAGAAAATCTTCTTAGAAATTCAGTCAATGATGAGGAAACAGTCAGTCAATTAAGGTCAATTTCTTTGTGGTTAACTGGAACTAATCAAGAAATTTTATTTTCCCCTGTTAGGGTTCTTATGCAGGATTTTACAGGCGTTCCTGCAATTGTTGACTTAGCTGCTATGCGAGACGCAATAGTAAAAATGGGCGGAAATCCAAAACATATAAATCCACTTGCTAAGGTGGATTTGGTAATTGATCACTCCATTAGTGTTGATAATTCTGGCGACGAAAGGTCATCCTCAATTAATTTTTCTATAGAGATGGAACGCAACTTAGAGCGCTACTCTTTTTTAAGGTGGGGACAAAAAACTTTTAATAATTTTAATGTTGTTCCTCCTGGAACAGGTATTTGTCATCAGGTAAATCTCGAACATATTGCTGAAGTAGTAAGTGTTTTCAGTGACAGCTCTAGTGATAATAATATTTTATTCCCTGACACCATTATAGGTACCGATAGTCATACTACAATGATTAACGGACTATCTGTCCTAGGTTGGGGCGTGGGTGGCATTGAGGCAGAAGCAGTGATGCTTGGTCAACCACTCTCAATGGTTGTTCCAGATGTTGTAGGTTTTGAATTAACAGGAGCTCTACAAGAGGGCCGTACTGCAACGGATCTTGTTCTTACAATTACAGAAAAGTTAAGAAACCATGGGGTTGTTGGTAAATTTATAGAATTTTTTGGAGATGCACTTCCAAATCTTACTCTTGCAGATAGGGCAACCATAGCAAATATGGCTCCTGAATATGGAGCAACTTGCGGTTATTTCCCTGTGGACGAAGAAACAATTTCATATCTTAAGATTACTGGCAGAAGCGCTGATCATGTTGAGATGGTTGAAGCGTATGCTAAAACACAAGGTTTGTGGCATTCAAGTATTACAGATCAACTAAAATATAAAGAAACATTATCACTCAATATTGCTACTGTTGAACCAAGCATTTCTGGCCCAAAAAGGCCTCAAGATAGAATTTCTTTAGATGTAATATCTAATAATTTCCTTGAAGATTTGAATATTTTGTATCAAAGAAAATCACCAAAAAAAGTTTTTATTAAGAGCATAAAAGAATCAATAAGTGATGGAGATGTAGCAATTGCAGCTATTACTAGCTGTACTAACACTTCAAACCCAAGTGTAATGGTTGCAGCCGGATTGCTTGCAAGAAAGGCAGTAGCAATGGGCTTAGAGGCAAAGCCTTGGGTTAAAACATCTCTAGCTCCAGGATCACAAGTAGTTAGTGATTATCTAAAAAAATCTGGTCTACAGAAAGATCTGGATGCACTTGGGTTTAATGTTGTTGGTTATGGATGCACAACTTGCATTGGTAATTCAGGGCCACTTAATGAAGAGATATCAGATGCAGCAAATTCTCAGAATTTAATTCTTTCTTCTGTGTTGTCTGGAAATCGTAATTTTGAAGGAAGAGTTAATAAAGATGTTGTTACTAATTATTTAGCATCTCCTCCATTAGTTGTTGCTTATGCAATTGCCGGCAATGTCACTTGTAATCTTATTTCTGACCCGCTAGGGAAAGACAAGAATGGATTGCCTGTATTTTTGAAAGATATATGGCCATCCAATAAAGAAATTTCTGAATTAGTTTTAGGAAGTATTGATAGGGATATGTTTCGTAAAAGATATGAGGATGTCTTTAGCGGACCAGTTGCATGGCAAGAGATTGAAGCGGCATCAAGCCTTAACTACCAATGGAATCCAGATTCGACTTATGTATGTAAGCCACCTTTTTTTGAAAACTTGACTCATAATCCGGAACCTATCAAAGACATATATAATGCTCGACCACTCGCAATCTTGGGTGATTCAATTACTACCGATCATATTTCTCCTGCTGGTTCTTTTGATATAAACAGTTCAGCAGGGAAATATTTGTCCAGTTTGGGCGTAAAGGCATCTGACTTTAATTCATATGGTTCAAGAAGAGGTAATCATGAAGTTATGATGAGAGGTACATTTGCTAACATTCGGATAAGAAATTTAATGTTGCCTGATAAAGTGGGTGGTATCACTAAGAAATATCCTGAGGGTAAAATTATGCCCATTTATGATGCAGCGATGAGTTATAAGAAAGAAGAAACACCTCTTATTATTATTGCTGGGAAAAACTATGGTTCAGGATCCTCTCGCGACTGGGCAGCCAAGGGGCCAGGTCTTTTAGGCGTTCAAGCAGTTATTGCTGAAAGTTTTGAGAGAATTCATAGGACTAATCTTGTTGGGGTAGGGATATTACCATTAGAATTTGAGAAGAACTTTACTCGAAGTGATTTGAATATAAATGGTGATGAGACGTTCAACTTCATTGGGATATCTAATTCGTTAAGTCCGGGCGATAAAATTACTTGTGAAATATTACGATTAGGTAAGAAGGTATCTGAAGTTAATTTAATTAGCCGCATTGATACTGATACTGAACTTGAATATTTCAAGCATGGAGGAATATTGCATTATGTCTTAAGGGAAATTCTTAATAAAACATAAAAAATAAATATAATTAATTTTTAGTTTTCTACGCTTATTTTTTAGACATATCGAAATATTTATAAGTTTTTTTCTAGTAATTTAGTTAGTCTTTTAGCAAATTCTGCTGGATTTTCTGGGAGGTCTCCTTCCAAAATTTTTGCTTGGTCAAGAAGGATTTGTGCAGCATCTTTTAATTCAACAGAATTTCCAGAATCCTTGGCACTTTTTGATAGTAATTTGATAAGATTATGGTCAGGATTTAATTCAAGAACTCCTGGAGCTATCTTATCTAATTTTCCATGCTGATTTAATATTCGAGCAAGATGACGATCAGGGTCTGATTCATCCGCAACTAAACACACCGGGCTTGTTGTTAGTCTTTCGCTGGTGCGGACGTTTTTAACAGTATCACCAAGTGTTTGTTTTATAAGGGCTGACAGAAGAGCTAAGTCGGCTGGATTTGTTGAGTTAGAATCTTTATTTTCATTTAATGGTAATTCACTTAATTCAGCGTCACCACGCATTACAGAAATAAATTTTTTATTTTTATAGTTACCAACGGTTGGAATCCAGAATTCATCTACAGGATCAGATAATATAAGGACTTCTAGATTCCTAGCAACATAACCCTCCAATTGAGGGCTGGAGCGTAATGAATTAATTTCATCACCTGAAATAAAGTAAATAGAATCTTGTTTCTCATGCATGCGAGATACATAGTCATCAAGTGTAATCAGTTCATCACTATAAGTTGAATGAAATCTTGATAGAGGAAGGATCTGTTCGTGTCGAGAGGGATCTTCGTAGATTCCTTCTTTAAGTACCGCCCCAAAATTTTTCCAGAATTCTATATAAGAAGGATCATTTTTTTTAGATTTTTTCGATAGATCAGAAAGAATTTTCTTTACAACTGAATCACTTATTTTTTTTAAAATAGGATCTTGCTGTAACATTTCTCTGCTAACGTTTAATGCAATATCTTCAGTATCAATAACCCCTCGCACAAAACGTAAGTAGGATGGAATTAAGCCTTCACAGTCATTTGTTACAAATACTCTACGGACATAAAGTTTTACAGGACATTTTCTGTCTGCTTGAAATAAATCAAATGGCCGGGAGCTTGGTATGAACAGTAGCATTGTAAACTCAAGTCTACCTTCCGCTTTGATATGGATGGTCGACCACGGATCATCAAATGAATGACTGATCTGTTGATAAAACTCTTTGTACGATTCTTTATTAATTTCACTCTTTGGTCGAGTCCAAAGGGCAGAAGCTATATTTAATGATTCTTCTTCTTCACTATCAATAAATACAATTGGGATGCCAATGTGATCCGAATGAGTTTTAACTGTATTACGAATAACTTGTGGATCTAGAAATTCTTTAGCTTCTTTTCTTAAATGTAAAATTACAGATGTACCTCGATGAGGTTTCTCTGATTGTGAAATTTGAAATTCTCCTTCACCATCCGAAGACCATTTCCAAGATTCTTTTTCCCCAGCCTTGCGACTAATTACCTCAACTTGATTTGCAACGATAAATGCAGAGTAAAAACCAACACCAAATTGTCCTATAAGCCCAATATCTTTTGTTTCATCCCCTGTCATTTGCTCTAGAAATTTTGAGGAACCAGAGCGTGCAATTGTTCCAAGATTCTCCACCAAATCATTCCTAGACATTCCTATTCCATTGTCTTCTATCGAAATTGTTTTGGTTTTTGTGTTTAGTTGTATTTTAATCGAGAAATGGGGATTATCCTCAATTAATTTAGGTGATGTTAGTGCTTCGTACCTTAATCTATCACATGCATCTGAGGCATTAGAAATTAACTCACGTAAAAAAACTTCCCTACGGCTATATAGAGAATTAGCAACTATCTTGAGTAGTTTGCTAACTTCTGCCTGGAAAGTAAGGGTTTCTTCAGTCATCTTTTAATATATATATATATAAATTATATTATGTAGTTATATTTAACATATGGTCTTATCAGCTTTATTAGACAAGCTCTTTAAAACAATAATTAGGGTTTTAATAAATTTAGTGTAGTTTTTCAAAATTAATTTTCAATTTTTAGTGACAAAGTTATTAAGTTATTGAAAAAAGGAGGGTAATAGATGAAACGACCCAAGATTGCTCTTGTGGGATCCGGCAATATCGGAGGAACACTGGCTCACCTAGCCACACTCAAGCATCTAGGCGAAGTTGTCCTTTTTGATATTGTTGAAGGAATATCATCCGGGAAAGCCTTAGATATTTTTCAATCTGCTTCAGTAGAGGGCATTGATGGTAAGCTAACTGGTGGCTCCAATTACTCTATAATTCGGGGTGCCGATGTAGTTATTGTAACCGCCGGTATTCCTCGTCGACCAGGTATGAGCAGAGATGATCTGATTGGGATTAATCTAAAAGTGATGCAATCAGTCGGAGAGGGTATTCGGAGGTTTGCCCCTAAAGCATTTGTAATTTGTGTTACAAATCCCCTTGATGCAATGGTTTGGGCATTAAGGGAATTTTCTAATCTGCCTCATAATATGGTTGTTGGAATGGCTGGAACATTAGATTCTGGCCGTTTTAAGACTTTTTTAGCGGAAGAACTTTCTATTTCAGCTCAGGATATAAGTGCATGTGTATTAGGTGGGCATGGTGATTCAATGGTTCCTATCACCCGATTAGCTACGGTGGGCGGTGTTCCTGTAACCGACCTAATTTCACCTGAGAGATTGAAAGAAATCGAAGATCGTACCCGTGTTGCCGGTGGTGAAATTGTGAAACTTTTTGGAAATGGTTCCGCATTTTATGCTCCAGCTCAATCAGCCATTGAAATGGCAGAATCATATTTAAGAGATAAAAAACGTGTCATTCCTTGCGCATCACTTTGCGAAGGCGAGTTCGGTGTGAATGGCTATTTTATAGGTGTACCAACTGTGATCGGTGCCGGAGGTGTTGAAAAAATTCTGGATTTTACATTAACAGGTGATGAAAAGGCAGAATTAAACAGTACATTGGATGTAGTGAAGAAAACCGTCTCAGAGACCGGTTTATAGTCTTCATTATTAACCAGCACTAGGTGTAAAATATAATCAATAAAATAAAAAGCCAGTTGGTCATTAATCAACGGGCTTTTTCTTTATGCTTCAGGTACAAAAATACCCAAGAACTTATATTCATAATATGGTAGGACTTCCAGAGGGAAAATCGAAGTTGATGATATTAATGGTGCTTACCAGGATTTTAATAAAGCAATAGAACTGAA
>CAZHAN010000028.1:0-7793 GCA_964530575.1 uncultured Rhizobiaceae bacterium
GCGTTGCACTGCTAGACGAAGTAAACGGCATGCAGCTGTCTCAATATCTAAAATAAATTCAGAATTCTTATTACTTTTAATTTTTTCAACGGAATCATTGCTATGTGGAGATTTATTCCACTCAATGATAGCTTCAGCGTATAGTTCCCTAGCATCAGCTTCGTTTGATTCGCTGTTTTCTAAATCGCCTAAAGAAACCAAAGTTCTTGATAGCCAAATTGAAGAACCTCCTTGTCGAAACAATCCTACAGCTTCAGAATAGTTAGCACGTGAAGTTTGTATTTGACCCGCTGATCGCTCAAGATCGCCTAGACCAAGAGCTACCTGTCCTTCACCAATAATATCACCAAGATTTCTATAAATAGATCTTGCTCTTGAGTAAGTTTCTCTAGCACTTCTAAAATCATCTTTTTTAATCTCATCAATTGCTCTAATCATCAACCTGTCTACTAACTCTAAGTTTGTTTCAGGTATATCAGTTTGCAATCCAATTAAAACTTCTTTGCCAAATTTAACATCTGGTTGATTTAGGGTAAGACTAACAAATCCTAGCATTACACCAATTGACAGTAACAAGATCGTAGTAAAAACTTTGACTTTATCCTTAAGAAGAAAAAATGAAATAATTGAAACAATTAGAAATAATAAAGAGAGTAGGCCCAATGGGGATGTTATTGATTCAATAAATATTTGCATTTCTAATCTCTCATACCTTCAAATATTCTCTTTTTTATTCTATCAAGGGCATTCTTTCCTTCAATTAAATTGTTAGGAAAATTTTCTTTATTTTCAGCTATTGCCGCAATATCTTCTGGAGTAAGAGTTCTTAGGCCTCCTGCTAGCTCATTATACAGATCCTTGGTTGTGTTTTTTCCGTATTCAAGAATTGTGTCTGTTGGTGAAAGACCAAGAATTATATTCATTTCCTTAAGAGGTTTTTCAACTTCTGTAAATTGATTGATTGCAAGATTGTAGTAAGATGCGGCCGCTTCATTCATTAGAGGATCCTCTGAATATTTTGCAATTTCAGCTAATGTTAAATAAGCAATACTTACTCCAAGAGGGAGATTAAGTGATTCAAACGCTGCTTTAGAGGTTTCAACATATTTTTTTGCAGTAGTTTCATCATTTTCAGATCTTAAAATTTCAGCAATTTCTATATTTGAACGTGCAATTCCGAGTAAATTATTCAATTCATTAAATTCATTGTTAGCTTTAATCAGAATTTCCTTAGCATTATTCAAATCCCCTGACTGCTTCTTTGCAATCCCCAATGCTAATAATGCATATGATTGTCCATTTACATCATTCTTTTTAGCAAACAGGTCAATTGATTGCTCAAGGAGTGTAATTGATTTGTCTGTATTGTTAAGGAAAATATTAACTTCAGCTAATTTAAGTAAGGATACCGGATTTATTGTCATCTCTAGTTCTGAAAATTCTTGAACTGCTTTAGAATAGTGGTCTTTAGCCATTTCTATTCTGCCTTGTAACCTTTCAAGATCTCCGCGCGCTATGTGAAGTTCTGCTAGTCCTTCCATATTTTCTGCAGCTATATGGGTATCGGCTGTTAGTTCAATCATTTCTGATGCACGTAAATTTAAACCACGAGCAATATTAATCTCAATAATAATTGTTTCAGCTTTTGCTTGTTCTATAAAAATATTTTCCGCTGCATAAAGAAAACGTGCGTCATTGTAGTAAGCATGGGCAGCATTTAAATTTCCTTGATCTAGTTTAATTTGACCGTAGAGCATTTTTATATCAGCAAGTCCTACTTTATCATCAAGATTTCTGTATATTAGATCAGCTTGCTCAAGTATCGATATTGCAGAATTAATTTCTAATTTAGGTACACTTGATAATTTTAACATTACATGTTTTGTACTTTTAGGTTCGGGAGCCAGTTCCCATTGAATTCTTGCCTTGCGGTATAGATCTATTGCTGGGTTCCAGTTGAATGTATCTTTCTCTAGATCGCCCCATGCAACCAAGGTTTTTGCTAACCATTCATAGTTAAGTATTTCTGTAAAAAGGTCTACGGAATTAGAGTAATACTTCCTTGACTGGTCACTTTGACCTGTAAAATGCTCAAGTTGAGCTAGCCCTAAGTAAACTCTTCCTTCACCAACTTTATCTCCAGATTCAACGTAAGCAATTCGAGCCTTTTCATAAGTTAACCTTGCTGCAGGCGTATCGCCAAGATTTAACTCTTGAAGTGCTTGATCCATTAATTTGTTTGCAACATCCAATTGTGCTTGGGTTTGAATGTTTGTTGAAGTTTCCTTAATGCCTGTTTCCTGATTATCACAACTTGAAATCAGTATTCCTGACAATAAAAATAAGTAAATAATTGGTCTCACAGGACTATGCCTCATGTAAATAAAATTAGAAAAACAAACTATGTAATTAATCACTCATTTCTGAATGGGCTTAAGGACCTGAGGCCCATTATATCATTTTCAACTTGTTTTCTCTCGCTATTAAGGTAGTTAGCTACTGCTTCACGAAATGTAGGATTAGATATCCAATGAGCTGAGTATGTTCTAATTGGCTGATAACCTCTAGCAATTTTATGAGCGCCTTGAGCGCCGGCTTCAATTTTTATTAATCCTTTGGTTATCGCGTAGTCAATAGCCTGGTAGTAGCAAATCTCAAAATGAAGAGATGGAAAATAATTTTCGCACCCCCAATATCGTCCATAAAGAATCCCGCCACCAATAAAATTAAGGGCTCCAGCAATAGTTTTTTTATTGTATTTGGCAAGAATTAAGATGATATCATTGGACATACGTTCACCAGCTAGACTAAAGAAATCTCTATTTAGATAAGGACTACCCCATTTCCGTTCACTAGTATCTAAATAGAAGTGAAAAAAATCATCCCAATCTGATTCGGTTATATCCCCTCCTTCAAGGGTCTGGAAGGATATATCTCCATCTTTAGAGGCAATAAAACGCTCTTTCCGAATGGCTTTTCTTTTTCGTGAGCTGAGGGAGCCTAAAAAATCTTCAAATGATTTATAACCCTCATTTATCCAATGAAATTGCTCTGAAGTACGAGGTAAATATCCTAAATCAGTAAGAGTATTCCATTCACTTTCTGTGCAGAAAGTTATGTGTGCTGAAGATAAGGAAAATTTCTCTGTATAGTTTTTTATACCCTGAGATAGAGTTTGAATGATTTTTTTCTGATTAGGCCCTTGGGCTGAAAGTATTCTTGGCCCCGTTACAGGGGTAAATGGAGATGATACTTGAATCTTTGGATAATAATCACCGCCTGCTCGCGTGAATGCGTCTGCCCATGATTGATCAAATACATACTCACCATAAGAATGGGATTTTATATATAGAGGAGAAGCAGCAATGATATCACCACTTTTTGATTTTAATACAATTGGGAATGGCGACCATCCCGTTTTACTTGATGTGCATCCACTATCTTCTAAAGCTAAAAGAAACCTATGAGAGATAAATGGATTTGGTGAATTAGCGCAATTATCCCAATCTACAGAACTTATATGGGAATAACTAGGATAATTAATAACATCAAATTTAGTATGCTTATCAGAATCCACGGGCTAGAGTAACTCAAAGATGCCATCAACTTCTACTGCAGCATTAAATGGAAGCGATGCAGCTCCAACAGCAAAGCGGGCGTGAACACCTGAATTTTCAAGTATTTTACAGATAACATCAGAGGCTCCATTCATTACTTCAGCATGTTGAGTAAAGGTAGAAGAAGAATTAACAAATCCACCAATTTTTATGCATCTAGATATACGACTGAGATCACCATTGGCAGCTGATTTTGCTTGAGCTAAAAGATTAAGTGCACAATGGCGAGCTGCCTCCTGCCCATCGGCTATTGATAAATCAGTACCTAACTTACCAACTATAGAAACTTTTCCATTATCAATTGGTAATTGTCCTGCAATAAAAATAGTTTTTCCAGATATTACATATGGTGTGTAATTTGCTGCAGCCTTTGAGGGCTCAGGTAAGCTAATATTTAGATCGCGCATTCTTTGTTCTACTATATTTGGCATAAAAGTTTGTTCTTTCGATTGAAGTAAATAATTATTATTCAATAAAAGTATATTAACTGGTTGAAGATAAATCTGATAGAGCAGATTTTGCTATACTAGGAGCTTTTGGATTAATATTTTCAGCCTCACAATAACTTATTAATAAACTTTCATTTGAGAGCAGGTAGTCTAAAATAGACTCTAAAAATTCATCATTATTGATATTATCAGGAATTATTCTTGGATCTAGACCAGTTATAGCTATAAATTCATTGAGATATTTAGGCTCAGCGGTAATAAAAGTTAGAGCTTGTATAGCTAGAGTCTTAGCTTGGTTTGAATTCATAAACGATGTATATCACATTAAATGTAATTAATTTAGTTGGCATCTGACAAAAAATGCCGCGAAAAACGCGCGGCATTATACTGAAAAAGAAATTAACAAATTATTTAATTTTATCTTCTTTAAACTCAACGTGTTTTCTTGCTACAGGGTCATATTTTTTTAAAGTAAGCTTTTCAGTCATAGTTTTAGGATTTTTCTTAGCCACATAAAAATACCCTGTATCTGCAGTGCTCTGCATTTTAATTTTTACGAATGATTGTTTAGCCATAATTTTGTCCTTAGATAGATAATTGGTGTCAACATAGCGTCCCCTGAATACTAGTCAACTTAATTGTTTGTAAGGTATAAATATTCATTAATTACAAATATTTATAAATAAGTATTAATCCATAAGTATAATAGTTTTAGAGTAGTTTATTACTGTTTTTTTTTATGTGTGCTATTAGTTTACCTGACCTAACATCAGCTTCAACTAGTTGAACTTTTACTGTATCTCCCAATGAAAACCTTCTTTTGGTTGATTTTCCAGATACATAATATTTATTTTTGTTTAATGAATAGTAGTCATCATTTAATGTCCTAAATGGAATTAATACGTCTATATTGAACTCATTAAGAGTTACATAGATTGTTGTTTTGCTGAATCCATTAATTTTTCCAGTAAACATTTTTTTAAGATGAGATGATAGGTAAATAGCTATAAGTCGTGCGCTAACATCCCGTTCAGCAGCAACAGCTCGACGTTCAGTTAATGAAATATGATTTGCTGTATTCTCAGCATCCTTTTTAGACATTCTTTCAATACCACCATGGCCTAATTCTAAATATGAAATTAATAACCTATGAATTAAAAGGTCAGAATATCTTCTTATGGGGGATGTAAAATGTATGTACTGTGATAGTGCTAGACCAAAATGACCGATATTTTTAATTGAATAATGAGCTTGTGATTGTGATCGCATTGTAATTTGATTTATTATGTCACCTATTTTTTCAGTATATTGTTCTAAAACTTTATTAAACATTATTGGTTTAATTTTAACTGATGTATTAAATGGTATTCCTAGACTATTAAACATATTTTTTGCTTCATGTAGTTTATCATATTCTGGTATTGCATGAACTCTGAAAATGCTAGGATTAGAGGCATTATTTAGCATTTCAGCAGCGCAAATATTGGCTGTTATCATATACGATTCAACTAACTTATGAGATTCAAAAACTTTCTTAGGTTCAATTTTTGTTATGAAGCCATCTTTATTAACTAGTAAGTCAAATTCTTTGGATTGAATTTCGAGAGGGCAACGTTTTTTAATGGATATTTTAAGAGATAAATAGGCTTTCCATAAATTAGTTAGTAACTCGCTATCTATAGACTTAGTTCTAGAGCTATAAATTTCTTGTGCATCTTTATATGTAAATCTACGATATGACTTTATTGTAGCTCTATAAAATTTTTTAGAGTTAATATTACCAATTTTGTCAATATTAAGTTCACATATAATACACAAGCGTTTTTTGTTTTCTTTAAGAGAGCATGTATTGTTCGAAAGTTCAGCTGGAAGCATTGGAATTGAATCACCGGGAAAATAAATAGAATTTCCTCTTTCTTTTGCATCTAAATCAATTGATGATCCAGGTTCGACATATGCAGCAACATCAGCTATTGCTACTCTAATTTTCCAGCCATCTAATTTATTAGGTATCGCCCATATTGCGTCATCAAAATCTTTCGCATCTTCTGGGTCAATTGTTACAAATGGAACGTCTGTTAAATCTCTATAATGGGATTTTTTTTCAGGATCAAAATTAATTGAAATTTTATCATTAGAATTAATTTTTCCAGGAATATGATATTCTCTTAGAGCGATTTCAGTAATTGTTTTTGAACTATTCAAATCCCCCAAGACTTCTCTTATTTTTACCAAACGTTTTAATCTGTATTGGTTGGGCAATATATCTGCTATGACTATTTGTCCTAGTTTAGCAATATTTAGACTTTCTCTATCAACAATGAACTCTATTTTTGAATGTCTGGTTAGTGGTATAACCGTGGTTTGGCCATTGTTAATTGTATATTCTCCTATAATTTCTTTTAATTCGGGATCTAAAATACGAATTATATGACCTTTAAGGTAAGATTCTGATGGAATTATTTTAGCAAGAATTTTATCTCCTATATCTGGGTTATGTCCTTTATAATTAGGCATAATCAAAACTCTTGTTTTCATGTGATTAAAACCTTTTTTTACATAACTTCCCCACATATCTCCGTCCTTATCAACCTCAGAGACAATAAGAGTTTCAAATGCAAATCCAGCACTTCTTTTGGTGTAATTATTTTTTTTAAATGATTTCAATTTAAGTAGACTTGGTATGAGAATTATAGATAAATTCAATCACTATAATTGCAGGAGTAATTACTTTTTCTTAGATTTATTTTTTTTAGATTTCTTTTTTTTAGTTGTTGATTTTTTCTTTGATTTTTTTGGGCCCTTAGCTATTTTTGCAGCAATCAACACTAATGATTCATCAAGAGTGATGCTATCTATTGAATGACCTTTTGGCAAAGTTACATTTATTTTTCCATATTTTATATATGGACCATAGCGTCCATCATTAAGGGTGATAGTTTTATTATCATCTGGGTGTTCGCCAAGTTCTCTAAGGGAAGTGGCGGATCGTCCCTTTTTTAATTTTGCGTCTGCAAGTAAACTTATTGCTCTATTTAAACCAACAGATAAAACGTCATCATCTGATAGTAATGAAGCATATAGTTTATTATTGTAAACATATGGTCCATACCTTCCAATCCCAGCCGTAATCACTTCATTATTTTCTGGATGTAAGCCTATTTCCCTTGGTAATGACAAAAGTGAGAGTGCTGTGGATAAATCCATTTCTTTCGGATTCATGGATTTTGGGATTGAAACTCTTTTTGGGCGATCCTCAGAATCTTTTTCACCTAGTTGAATGTAAAAACCATAAGGCCCTTTCCTTGTGGTTATATCTAAATTTGATGTTGGTTCAGTGCCCAGTAAAATAGGTCCAGTTTCTTCAGAAGAATCAGCGCCGGCTTCCAAAGGACGAGTATGTTTGCATTCTGGATAGTTAGAACAACCTATAAATGCACCAAATGTTCCTAATTTAATAGCTAGATCACCAGTCTTGCATACTGGACACGAGCGAGGATCAATATTTGGATCCTTTGAAACGAAAAAATGAGGACCCATAACATTATTAATTAGATCCAATACTTCTCTAACGCTAAGCTCTTTAATGCTTTCGATAGTTTCAATAAACGGATTCCAAAATTCTCGAAGCACGTATTTCCAGTTAAGTTCCCCGGATGATATTTTATCTAGCTGCTCTTCGAGATTGGCAGTAAAGTCATACTCAACATATCTTTCAAAGTAATTT
>CAZHAN010000028.1:7803-10958 GCA_964530575.1 uncultured Rhizobiaceae bacterium
TGAAAGAAAAGTAGTTACTAAACGGCCACGATCTTCAGGAACAAAACGGTTTTTTTCAAATCTAACATAACTTCTTTCCTGTAGGACTGAAATAATTGAAGCGTACGTAGAGGGCCTTCCAATGCCAAGTTCCTCTAGTTTTTTTACTAAGGAGGCTTCTGTAAATCTAGGCTGAGGCTCCGTAAAGTGCTGCAGAGTATTTATCGAAGAGCATCTAAGAGTTTCCCCGACTACAAGTGTAGGTAAAAGTCTTTCTGCATCTCTCTCAATAGAGGCCGAGTCCGTCTTAGTCGGGTCATCGGTGCTTTCACGGTATAGCTTTAAAAATCCATCAAATAATATAATTTGTCCTGTTGCACGTAGTGTAGCGCGCTCATTTGAAGATATAATATTTATAGCCGCTTGCTCAATTTTAGCATTTTCCATTTGGCTAGCGATCGTTCGTTTCCAAATTAGTTCATAAATTCGAAATTCATCATTCTCTAAATCTTTTAGATCAGCTGGTAAAATAGATAAGTCAGTTGGCCTAATAGCTTCGTGTGCCTCTTGAGCAGATTTGTCTTTTGTCTTAAATAAGCGTATTTTTTCAGGAACATATTCCTTACCAAATTGTTTTTCTATTACCGTTCTACAGTTTTGGATGGCTTCATTAGCAATTTGAACTCCATCAGTACGCATGTATGTAATTAATCCAACAGTATTTCCATTAACATTTACTCCTTGATATAAATTTTGGGCAGTTTCCATTGTTCTTCGAGCGCTAAGCCTTAATTTTCTTGATGCCTCTTGCTGTAATGTTGATGTTGTAAAAGGAGGCGGTGGGTTTCTGCGTGTTTCTTTAGATTCTAAATTCCCAACAGTAAATCCAGCGGAATCTTTTATTACAGAAACAGCATCTAAAGCTTTTTGTTCATTATCAATACTAAACTTATCAAGCTTATTCCCATCTAAATTAATCAATTTTGCAGTAAATTCTTTTTTAAGATCTGTTTGAAAAATTGTTTCTATAGTCCAATATTCATTTGGTATAAATTTTTCAATATCAATCTCTCGTTCACAAATAAGTTTTAATGCTACGGACTGAACACGACCAGCAGATTTTGATCCTTTTAATTTTTTCCACAATAAAGGTGAAATATTAAATCCAACAAGATAGTCTAAAGCCCTTCGTGCTAGTTGAGCATTAACAAGATTCATATTTATTTCGCGAGGGTTTTCAATTGCCCTCACTACAGAGGATTTTGTTATTTCATTAAAAACTACTCGTTGAACCTTTATAGACTTTAACGCCTTCATTTCCTCAAGCACCTCAAGCAAATGCCAGCTAATTGCTTCTCCTTCACGATCTGGATCAGTAGCAAGGTATAGGTGAGTAGACCCAGAAATAGATTTTGCTATTTCATTAATTCGTTTTTTTTGTTTCTTATCGATTTGATATATCATGTTAAAGTCTTCATCAGGACGCACCGAACCATCTTTTGCAAGAAGATCTCGTACATGCCCATAGCTTGCCAATACAATAAAATTGCTTCCTAAATAGCCACTTATTGTTTTGGCTTTGGCAGGTGATTCAACAATAACTATATTCATTTAGTGCTTTATTCCTTCGAAAACCTTGATTTTGTTAAAACCTAACTTAATACATAAAAATTAAATAAAAGTGATGTTAATAATTTAAATATATTTAAGACATTCCAATTCTTGGTTCAACTCCCTGAATAAGCCTTATAATATTTTCTTTATGTCGACCGATTAAGATTAATGCAATGAAAATTGTGAGGCTAAATAACTGAATATCATTGTATATAAAAGCTAAAATTGGTGGTATGACGATGGAAATAAGAGCTGCTACAGATGATCTTTTAGATATGAAAGCAACTAATATCCATGTAAATATTGTTAATATTCCTATTGTTAAATTTATAGCAACTAGTATTCCTAGGGAAGTTGCCACTCCTTTACCACCCCATGAAAAATTTGTTGATGTATAAATGAAAATCGATGAAATTAATAATATCAATATTTGACCAACCATCATCGAATAAAAATAAAGAAAAGATCCAAGCGTTAGGATTAGAAGTATTAATAAGTTAAAAGGAATTTTTTTCTTTTTAGTTTCGTTTATTAGCCAAATAGGGAAGATGTGACCAATTAAGGATGCACAACCTGCTGAAATGGCGACTTCTGTGCTATAGATAGAACCAAGAAGGACAGCGAGTGCTCCTTTTCCTGAGTCCAAAAACAAAACTAAAGCTGCTAATAAACGTGACCCAGTTCTGAGAATATTGGTTGCTCCAATATTCCCTGATCCAATTTTCCTTATATCTCCTTTCCCAGAAAAATAACCAATTAATAAGCCAAATGGAATTGAGCCTAAAACATATCCAAGAAACAGAAAAAAAATTATTTCTGGAGAAAAATAAAGGAAAAATTGTTCTTTCACATTCAAGCCTTGTTAAGTTAGTTAAATTTACTCTTTAAGCTTGAACACTGTGTCGCCAGCAACAATAGTTTGCAAGACTTTCCCTTGAACCGGTCGTCCGTCATAGGGGGTATTTTTAGACTTGGAAAGTAAATCAGATTCGGACAAACGCCATGGTAAATCTAAGTTGAATAAAATTAGATCAGCTTTTCTTCCAATTTTTAATTCACCAGAAGGAAGACCAAGTAATGTAGCGGGATTTATAGTCAGTTTAGAAAGTAAATCTAATAATGAGATATGTCCTCTATGAACTAGCTCCAAAGATAAGGGGAGAAGTGTTTGAAGGGCTGCAATCCCAGCCTCTGCAGCAGCAAAAGGCTGTCTTTTTGATTCTTGATCTTGAGGTGAGTGATTTGATACGATAACGTCAATGGTTCCATCCGCAAGGGCTTCTACCATTGCAACTCTATCTTCCTCTGAACGGAGTGGTGGTGTTGTCTTGGCGAATGTTCTGTATTCACCGATTTCAAGTTCGTTAAGTGAAAAATTGTGTGCAGCAACCCCACAACTTAATTTGATTTTATTTTCTTTAGCGCGACGAATAGAATCAGTTGTTTTAGCAGTTGAGATGGATGCAGCATGATATCTACAACCTGTTAATTCAGCTAATCTAATATCTCTCTCTACCATCATAACTTCAGCAGCTCCAGGGATTCCAGCTAATCCCAGTCTG
>CAZHAN010000029.1:0-10750 GCA_964530575.1 uncultured Rhizobiaceae bacterium
GTATATTGCTAATGAGTCATGGGACTACGATGAAAATGGCGTTCATATGCTTATAGATGTGAATGGAGTTAAAGCTCTAGATCACTTTGCACGTAATGGATTCTATTATCAATTTAATGCTACCGATGGTACATTTATGAATCACGGTCAGTATGTTGCAGAAATAACTTGGACTGCTGGTCTAGATCCAAAAACAGGTCTTGCTGTTGAGTACGATCCTTCTAAGTTAATCCAGACTTATATCCCTGCAACTCGTAACCTTCGTGCAAACCCGGAAGTAGTATCCTGCCCAACACCTGCTGGTGGACTTCGTTGGCAGCCTCCTGCTCATAACCCAGTCAAAAAGATTTCTTATGGCGCGGGTGATGACGGTTGTACTGAAGTTAACGTTGACTTAGAGAACGAAGTTGTTGGCGCATTCGGTGGTAACCCTAAGGGTCCAGGCGCAGTGTTCCTCGGTGGTGGCGGTGGATTTACCTCCCCATTTGGTTCTCTTACAGCTATGAGTACTGTTGATGCATCAGTTGTTGCTAAAGCAACAATTCCTTGGGGTAATCAGTCTGGCGTTCTCGCCACAGCTGGTGGCCTTGTTTGGACAGTAAACCGTAACGGTGACATCACCGCTTACAATGACGAAGATCTGTCCGTGATGTTCACATGGAACGGTGGTATTACTACCAAAGCTCCTCTAACTGCATGGGCTGCTAGTGGTCAAATGCAAATCGGAGTATTCCTTAATGGACGCTCTGGTTCTGGTTATGATGATCTAGCAAACCAGATAAGTGGCGCTTACGTTGTTGTATTAAGTCTTTAAGAATACAATAAACGTTCTATAGAAATGGGTCGGTCTGAATAAGGCCGGCCCATTTTTTATTAATATAAAGTGTGTATTTATTTTGGAAAATGAAAATTATATTGTATATTTTTAACTAATTAATAAAATTTCATATAAGAATTCGACAAACTTGTAAGAGGAAAATGATCAAATGCTAAAATTAAAATATGAGTGGCATATAAAGAATTTTTTCACCCTAGCTGCTATAACCATTTTTTTAACAGTTTCAATGGGTATTTTAGCTGATCATGCTTCAGCTCAGAATCTGAGTTTTGGTAAACGCGTATGGGGGCAAGGTAAGGCTAATTGTCCAAGATGCCATGCTTGGTCAGGCTTAGGTGGAGTTGGTGAAGATGATCGCGCCCCTCAGGGTGCTAATCTTCGCGATACATTTTTTGAGCGCGAGATGCTTGAAGAAGTTATAAAATGTGGGTTACCTGGAACTGAAATGCCATTCTATTCACGCCGAGCTTGGGAGGGCGATAATAAATGTTTTGGTATGACAGGAAAGGAAGCAGGTAATTTAAAACCATTCATGGCCGAGAGAAATTTAATTCAAAGAGAAATTGATGCCTTGCTTGACTATATGTTTGCCAAGGTTATTGGTAGGGGTGAAATTAGTGTTGAAGAGTGTGAGGATTATTTTTCACCTGGTGCTGGTCGTTGTCAGGCTCCTTTCTACCGTACTGAAGCAGAAATTGCTGCTCATGGCGGCGGCGGGGCCTGATAAACAATAAGATATACTTTTTGATTAATTTTTTATTTTTGAGTAGTAAAATTATGTTAATATATTCAACTTGCAAACATTTTATTGTATTAGGATTTGCAGTTTTAATTTGCTCAACATTTCTTTCAGTTTCCCCATCTTTTGGTCAAGGGGAAGAGTTCGTTCCGCTTAACAGAGATATAGATTCGGTCTGGGATTTGGAACTTGGTATCCATTCCAATCTATTAGATTCTTCTAATTTTGGCGACTATGGTTGTGGAAGCAATGGCGGACCTCCAAAACTTCTTATTGATGGTTGGGTAGATTACAAAAAATGTAAAGCTGAGGAAGAGACTGGCTTGCATGAGATTTATTTTCGTTATGATGATGATTACGAGTATTGGGCTTTAGCTCATAATCTTGCAATGAGAGCTGTGCGTTATCGTGCGACCACGGAAGGAGACTTTGATGTCATAGTTTCTGCTTTATTCGATACAGATGGTTTTTTAGTTGGATTCCGAATTGTTTCTGATCCTAGAGCTGAAGCTGAAGCTAGACAACGTTCCGTGGTTTTAAGATCGCATTTAATGGGAAGGCTCGATAAAGGTGTTACTTGGGAATGTATAGATCTAGAACCAGCCGAAGGTGAGAAGCCTTTTGGTAGAATATTTATTAAAGATAGGTGTACACAAGTAAACGACATTGTTGGAGAAAAGACGATTGTTGAAGCTCATTATTATCGCCGAGCAGGTGAACTAGGAATAGATCCTAGAACAGGGAAGAGACTTGTTGGCCAGTTTTGGAGTGATACCCGCCTTGAAAGGTATTTGACAAAGCCAATTGAGAATCGAGCTGAAAGATTAGCCGAAGCTTTAGCGTTTGTTCCTCAGGTACCTGATGTTGTTTTGAAGGCTCGAGATTGTCCAGGCTGTGATCTTCGTGGTGTTGATCTCAAGAGAGCTAATTTACGTGGTGCAAATCTTGAAGGTGCAAATCTTGAAGGTGCAAATCTTCACGATGCTAAACTTTCAAAGGCTAATTTAGCTGGAGCCAATTTAGAGGGAGCTACTTTAAATAAGGCGGACTTGAAAAGAGCTAATCTAGTTGGTGCCAATTTGACTAAGGCATTGTTGTTTGAGGCCCACCTTGATGGAGCTGATGCAACAGGGGCAATTTTTCATAAAGCAAAAATGGCTAGAGTCGAACTAATCGGCGGAACTTTTGATAATGCAGACCTTTCTTATATTGATATGCGTGAAGGAAGGCTTGGGTTTGCTAGTTTTGTAGGGGCTAACTTATCGGAGTCTTGGCTACATGTTACCCAGTTAAGTCGGGCGAATTTTACTGATGCTAATCTTTATCACACCAGTCTTTACTCTGCAGAAATGGTAAAGTCGATTTTTATAAATGCAGATCTTAGTTATGCAGATCTAAGAAGGGCAGACTTGCGTGAAGCTAATTTTAACAACGCAAACCTTACTGGGGCATATTTGAGAGGGGCGTTAATTTTAGAGGCCATTGTTGATAATGCAAACTTTACAGATGCAGATCTCCCTATTGGGTTTACTCCTCCAGACTAATTAATGCCAATCCAGGAACTTCTGATTTGATTGTAATGAATTTCTGGGTCATATAATTCTACATCTAGACCTAAACTTGATGCAGTAAGTCTGCCCATTGCAGAAAGCAGATTATAGCTAGCAATTATTTCGTCACGCCTTGCGGTAACAAGTGCTACTCTAGCATTTAAAAGATCTTTTTCTGCATTCAAAACATTAAGTAGGGTTTTGGATCCAACTTGTTCTTCTTGACGAACACTATCTAGCGCAACTTCACTGGCCCTTACTTGCTCCGCTCTTGCATAAATTCCTGCTCTAGATGAAGCAAGCTGAAACCATGCTTGTGAAACTCCTGATTCAATCTTGCGTCGCTCTGTATCAATTCCAATTAAACCTTTTGATTTTGATTCTTTCGCCTGTCTGATGGCTGCATATTCCTTTCCTCCTTGGTAAATTGGAACTGAAATAGTGAGGCCAATAGAATTTAATTTGGTTTCATTTCCCCAATGCACCCAATCTGATGTTCGTCTTGAAGATGCAGTCAGATTAATTGTGGGTAAAAGTGCGGCTTTAGCGTTATCAATATTTCGATCAGCTATAATGCTTGAGAGTTCAGCAATAATAAGGGACGGATTTTCATCAAGCCCTATATCAATCGCTTGTTCAAGAGTTTCAGGTAAATAGCCAAGTTGATCGGGGGTATCAAGGTTAAGAGTATTTGGGGAAAAACCTAAGATTTTCTGAAATTCTGAAAGGCTTGTGTTTAGTTGGCCTTCTGCTTGAATCCGTGCTGCTGCTGCTGCTGCAACGCTTGACTCCGATTGAGAGACAGCAGTTAGGGTAGTTGCCCCTAGTTTAAATCGATCTCTTGTAGCATTTAATTCATTTTGGAGTACGTTTTCACTCGATTTTCGTAATTGCAGTATAGCTTCGTCTCTAAGCAAATTTACATAAGCATTAACTGCCGAAAATAAAATTTGTTGTTCTATTGATTTTAACCGAGCCCTTCCGCTGAGGATGTTAAGTTCAGCAATTTTAATTCCATTTCTTATTCTTCCTCCGCGATATAATGTTTGACTTAAACTTAAAGTTAAAGACGTGGGCGTTGTTGTTGAGGATGTGGATTTTTGTGTATTAGATCTAGAAATAGATGTGCTTAATGATACCGTTGGTCTTTGGCTTGAGATAGCAGTTATGATCGAATCATCTTGGGATCTAAGAGATAATCTCTCATTCTGCAGTGTGAGATTATTCTCGTAAGCCATAGAAAGTATTTCCGTTAGTGTTTCAGCAAATGTTGGGTATGGGTTTAAGGCAAGCACTGAAAAAGATGTCGCCGCTATGAATCGGAGTAGATTTTTTTTCATGCTAGTCAAACCTTACTTATAATTTTTCCAAATATTTGAATAATAATATTATTATATGTCATTCGTATCTTAAGGCCTCTATAGGATCTAGGCTTGCTGCTTTCCTTGCCGGGTAATACCCAAAGAATACTCCTGTAGCAGCAGAAAAACCAAACGCAATTAATATTGCACTGAGATTTAATCTGAGTGGCCATCCAGCTAAGTTTGCAGTTAATTGAGATAATGATATCCCAATAATAATTCCAATTATTCCACCAATTAATGATAGCGCAAGTGCCTCAATTAGAAATTGAGAAAGCACATCTTTTCTACTTGCCCCTATAGCCATTCTTACGCCAATCTCTCTTGTTCTTTCGGTCACTGAAACAAGCATTATATTCATAATTCCTATACCACCAACTAATAAGGAGACAGCAGCAACTGCAGCAAGCAGTAAAGACATCACTCTGGTTGCTTCAGATCGTGCATCTAAAAATTCAGAAATATTTCGAATTGCAAAATCATCAGTTCCTCCTGGAGGTATTTCGTGTCTAATACGCATTAATTCTTCAACTTCTCTTTCAACAAGAGACACTTGTTGAGCTGTTTTGGCAAAAACATAAATAAGCTGTACTCCGTCAGGTACTCTAGATGCCCCCCCTAACAGTCTTTGTTGAGCAGTTTTAAGTGGGACAAATAATATATCATCTTGATCCTGCCCAAATGTCGATTGTCCTTTTGCCTTAACTGTACCAATTATCTCAAAAGGTACTCTATTTATACGGATGATTTCTCCTGTTGGATCTTGACTCTGAAACAAATTTTTTCGAATTGTTTCGCCTATAACAACAATTTTTGCTCCTCGATTTACTTCATCTTCTTCAAAAAGACGACCTTCATTTATCGACCATCCTCTTGCTTCAAAATAACCATTAGTAACTCCCTCAATACTTGATCGCCAATTGTTATTCTCGAAAATCACTTGCATGTTTGTCCTGACAGAGGGAGCAGCAATCTTAACAGAAGGAATTTCTTCCATTATGGCATTCGCGTCTGACCAAGTAAGAGACTGTCTTGTGCCAGCTCCTTGCTGAACGCCTCTGTTTCTTGAAGAGGCAGGAGTCACAATGATCATATTAGCTCCAATGGATTCAATTACAGATTGAATACCAGCCTGTGCACCGGATCCTATTGCTATCATAACTATTACTGCAGAAACCCCTATGATCATTCCAAGAGCTGTAAGTGCAGTTCTCATAATGTTTGCACGAAGAGATTGAAGGGCAGAAAAAATTAGGTCTAAAAAATTCATAATAAATTATTTAATATTATTAAAAGAAAAGATTAATTGTTAGTTTCCTCTCTTATTACCCTTCCATCTCTAAAGTGGATAATGCGCTGTGCATAGTTAGCAACCTCAGCTTCGTGGGTAACAAGTATTATTGTTATGTTTTTATCATTAAGTTTACTAAGTAAATTCATTATTTCTTTGCCAGTACTTGTATCTAGTGCTCCAGTTGGCTCATCTGCTAGGATTAAAGAGGGATTACCAACCAAGGCTCTAGCTATGGCAACCCTCTGTTGTTGACCTCCAGAGAGCTGGACTGGAGTGTGATCAACTCTATCTGAAAGACCAACTTCATCTAGGGCTTGAATGGCCATTTTTTTGCGTGTGGAACGAGCATATTTTCCGTAGGCGAGCGGTAAAGCAACGTTTTCTAGCGCAGTGATACGCGGCAATAGATTGAATGATTGAAACACAAAACCAATTCTCTGGTTTCGTAATGCCGCTAATTGATTGGAGTTCAGAGATGACACCTCATTGCCTTCAAAAAAATATTTTCCTGAAGAAGGTTTATCCAAGCAGCCCAGAAGGTTCATAAAGGTTGTTTTTCCTGACCCAGAGGGCCCCATTACCGCTATCATTTCTCCAGATTTTATAGAAATTGATGCATCTGAAAGGGCGTTAACAATATTTGGCCCTACAAGATATTTCTTCGAAAGGTTTGATGTGTGGACTAAGGATTCGGTCATCAATTGTTAAAATCCAAATATCCCACGTCTTCTTCCAGATGATTCAGGTTCCACAGTTTCATTTGATCCAATGATAATATTCTGATCTGTCTCCAACCCACCTGAAATCATTTCAGTGAAGCCTCCGTCTGATATTCCAACGATAATATTTATAGGCTCCGGTTCTCCATCATCATTAACAATAAAAACTCTACCTTGTCGTTCCTGCTGACCTTGCGCTTCAGGTGTGGGCGCAACAGTATTTTCCAGAATTTCGCGTTGCTCGGGGGTAAGCACTTCAATTAATGCAGCTCTCACTTGGCGTTGAACTTCTTCGCCCATTTCTTCTCGTGAAGCTCCTTGGGCTTGCATTTGTGACATTACTTGCCTCATATTCCCCATTATTTTTTGACCAACTTCTGTCCGTTGTTGCTCAGTCAAATTCAAATGAGCATAGGGTGCAAAGAGTCGGTCAGCAAAACCTCCACCACCTCCACCACCACCTCTGGTTTGATTTCCAGTACTTTGAGTGGATGTGACCTCACGCCCTGCTTGGTTTTCAGGCACAAAATTGATTGGTTGATATCTTAAGGCAGAATTAGGAATACGAATTACATCATTACGCTCTGCTAAAATAACTCTTACAGTGGCAGTCATTCCAGGAAGAAGACTCAAATCTCTATTTCGAGCAGACACTATAATTGTATAAACAACTACATTTTGAATAGACTGAGGTGCATACCTTACTTGATTAACTATTCCTTCATAATCTCTTCCAGTATATGCATCTACATTAAAAGTAACTCTCATTCCTTCTTTAATATTTCCAATATCTGCTTCATCAATGTCAACCTCAACCTGCATTTGTCTGAGATTTTGAGCAATAACAAATATTGGTTGATTATTATTGGTCGCTGTCGACACTGTTTGACCTAACTCAATATTTTTATCAATTATAGTTCCGTCTACTGGAGATTTTATCTCTGTGTATGATAATTCTATAAGTGATGAATTTAATTTTGCCTCTTTTTGTTGGATCTGCGCTTTAGATGTGGTAACTCCAGCTTTGGATTGTATTAAGGCAGCTTCTCGAGAATCGAGCGTTGCTTCCTGCGCTATTAATTGAGCGTTTATTCTTTCAAACTGAGCTTTAGATTGATCAAATTTTACCTGCGTATTATCTACTGCAACTGCGGTTACTACATTCCTTGAAAATAATTCTTTCTGTCTATCAAGCTCTCTTTGGTCAGCATTTAGACCAATTGTAGATTCATCTAGTTGGGCCTCTAAGCTTTTGAGGGATGCTTTAGCATTTCTGAGTTCTGCCTCTGATCGAGAAACCGCTGCATTACTTGAAACAAGAGATGCTTTGGCTATAGCTAGATCTGCGCGGGCTTGCAATACTTGTTGTTCAAAGTCTTCAGGATCTATTTTTGCTAAAAGGTCTCCTTTTTTAACCTGAGAATTATAGTCAGAAAGAACTTCAACAATAATACCTGCAACCTGTGGCCTAAGGTCAACTTCCCCTACAGCTGCTATTGTCCCAGTGGTCGAGACGGATTCTGTAACAGTTCCTAATTCAGGAGTAGCAAATCGATAAGTAATTGTTTCTTCGGATTCTTTGGGGCCAAGGAACCAATTAGCAGCAATAATAAAAATTATTATTGAGATAAATATCCATAACCATTTCTTTCCAGATAGCCTCATAGTTTAAATTTCATTTTCCTTATAAATTCTAATTAGATTTATAATTTACTATTAAAAGGTTGTAAATACAAGTATAGTATTTACAAGCTATCTTTACTTCTTTTATCTTAATACTATATTCATATATACGGGCTAGTTTGAAAAATCGACTAAGCAAAATATAAAATTAAGTAAAATTTCATTTTTTATAGATGAAAAATTTTACCAAATTTGTTATATAGGTTCTTTAATTAATAGGTTTTATTAAATATGCGTACTGTTTTATTAAGTATGATTGTTCTTTTGTTAGCCTCCCACGCAAACGCGCAGGAAGAGGTGACAGGCACTGCCTTAGTTCTCCAGGCTGATCAGCTTTATGTGATGGAGGGCGAAAAGAATCATCGGATCCCAATATTTGGGATTGATGCACCAGATCCAGATCAGGATAGGGAGTGTCGCGTAGGAAGACAATTTTTTGGATGTTATTCCAACGCTAAAAGACAGTTAGAAATAATTGTTGATAATTTTCCAGTTACATGTACTCAACTGGTCATTGGAATTATGTTGCTTTTCCTTACATGATTTGTAAGTCCGCAAGCGGTGAGGATATAGGTGATTTAATGGTGCGAAGTGGTAATGCACTAGCATTTCTTCCTCAAAGTGACATGTATGTTGAAGCAGAGGAGGAGGCAAGGGCAGCTGAAAGAGGAATCTGGCAACCTCAGATTCAATTTACGATTCCTTGGGAGTGGCGCCAAATAAATGCCCGACCAACATTTGGTCCTTAAATTTTAAGAAATCATCATGAAGACTTTAAATTTCATGATGATTTCTATGATGCTTATTGCTACATCTGCTTGTAGTGTTCAGTCTAAACAGCTATTAGATCAGTTAAATAAGACCTTAACTTCTATTGCAGTATTAAAGAAAAGTTTAAATTAAAATTAATTTCTTTTATTAATAAATTCTTCTGCGCGTAAGGTAGCATTTTTCCTAATGCTCATCCAAAATAGAGAAATTGAGTGTTGATCAAGGTTTCCTTCATCGGCTCCCATTCCTTTGATAGTCGAATTTTCAGATAAATTTACGTGAAGAAATCCATCTCTACATTGGGCCTGCGTGAGTCCTGATTCAAGTTTTGGGAGTGTATCAAATCGAGTAGGGTCTACTTTTGGTGTGCCCAAAGAGATTGATTGTGGGTTAAAGCCTGGATCCATAATTAATGAAATTGGATTTCCACTGGGTGTGGCAGCAATGGAATCTTTTTTCCAGGTTAACGGATTGATACACAAGGTTTCTACTTCAGAAAGAACAGTCCAGTGTCGGTCATACCACACTTCAATTGTATTAGGATTTTTTAATGGGTCAGCTGTTTCGGTATATAATTCCCAAGCTACAACACACTGAGTATCTTCAGGGGCTTCACATACAGTAATTTTATTCCAGTTAGTTTCAAATCGTTCAATGGGAACTCCCGCTCCAAATAGATAAGCTGCAACAAATTTGCTAAATCGTTGATCCTCATTTTCAATTCTACGATCAAGTAATCGCATTGCTAAGATTGCACCTTGCCCATGACCAACAATAATAAAAGGGCGACCGTTTTGTTCCTCTGTTAAGTAGTGGCGAAAAGCTCTTTCAATATCATTCGTGGCCATATCAAGAGATTGTCTTCCATTTGCTGATGAATTAGTAAGAGAGTTAGCGTTTGCTTGACGGTATCGAGGGACAAAAATCCTACAGCATTCATTAAAGGCAGTTAGATCCATGGCGAGCATTTGGCCTTCTATAAGTTTAGCTGACTTTTCATCATCAAAGCTTGCATTCCAGTTTTCTCCCCAATATGCATTAGAATGGATGAAAAATACGTCAACCTCTTTGTTATTATTTAAGGCTTCAACGCCATCAGGCAGAAGGGTTGCCCTGCTTGAAATATCTGGACGTGCAGCCCATGCATTGGGAAATAAGTACACCGGCATGGTGATCAATGGCATTTCAGAGTAATCGCTCTTAGGAGAGTTCCACCAGGTTAAAAGCTTGTCTTGATTCATCCAAATGGCTAAACCTGAAAAGAAAGATGCTGAGATAATGAATATTAGCATCCATCGAATAATTTTTTTTAATAACATTTTGAGATTACTCCAAAATCCCCAAAAACCTTGATATTTTTGGATTTACAATACATTTTAGCCAAGCTAAAGCTCATAATTTATTTGTGCAATCCCTAAATGTGCAGAAAACTAAGGAATTTCTATTGCGAAGTATGGTCTTAGGGGGCATATTCCTTCCAGGCTCGACTTGAGATTGTTTAGTTGAGTATCAGCCAAAATTTCTGGCTTGACTTTATATACGTGGTTCGTGTTTATGGGCCGCGGAAGCGCTTTTTCGGACCCTTGTAGTCCGCGAGGGCGTTTTGTGCTCTTTGACAAAGTAAAAATGGAAGAGATGCGTAGGCGGCGGTACGTCGATATACGAGCCGTTGCAAACGTTTCGACCAAGAACACAGACCCTCTGCAGTTGCAGAGGAAATGTGTGCTTGTACGTCGTGTTATGTGATGGCCTAAATGTTTGATGTCTGATTATAGAAATTTAAACAAAATCGAAC
>CAZHAN010000030.1:0-10424 GCA_964530575.1 uncultured Rhizobiaceae bacterium
GGTTTGATTCAGGGTCTACCCATTCATTTGTATTGGAAGGAAGAAAAGATTTGAAATGGCCTGCCTCTTTATATTTAGAAGGTTCAGATCAGCATAGGGGGTGGTTTCAGAGTTCTTTGCTTGAGTCTTGCGGTACTCGTAAAAAGGCCCCATACGAAGCAGTTCTTACGCATGGCTTTGTCACAGATGGGCATGGTCGTAAAATGTCAAAATCCCTCGGAAATGTTGTTTCACCTCAAGAAATTATCGACAAATATGGTGCAGATATATTGCGTTTATGGGTAATTTCATCTGATTATTCAGAGGATCTTCGTATAGGCCCTGAAATTATTCAGACACAAGTTGATACGTATCGAAGATTACGCAATACCCTAAGATACTTATTGGGTAACTTGAACAATTTTTCTGAATCAGAGCGTTTGTCCTTATCTGAAATGTCCGATCTTGAACGTTGGGTACTTCATCGCTTATATGAAATTGATAAAGTCATCCGCGAAGGTAGTAATTCGTTTGATTATCATCGTTTATTTATAACTCTGCACTCCTTCTGTGCTCTTGATCTATCATCCTTTTATTTTGATATTAGGAAAGACTCACTCTACTGCGATTCAGCTGACAGTCTGCGTAGAAGAGGGGCAAGAACAGTTTTAAATGAAGTTTATTTATGTCTTACCGCATGGCTTGCTCCAATTCTTTGTTTTACAGCTGAAGAAGCATGGTTATCTCGTAACCCTGGAGATAGTAATAGTGTACATTTGCGACAATTTCCAACCTTACCTAAAGATTGGGATAATAAAGATTTGGGTTTGCGTTGGGAAAAAATTCGTAATCTTCGAAGAGTCATCACAGGGGCACTTGAAAATGAAAGGCGTGAAAAACGTATAGGTTCAAGCCTAGAGGCTAATGTACAGGTATATTTACCAAATTCAATAAAGGAATATGTTCATAATATTGATCTTGCAACCATATGTATCACATCTGAAGTAACATTAATGGATTATGAGCAACTAGGTGAAGTAAGAGGGTTCTCTTTGCCTGATGTTCTCGATACTGTGGTTACTATATCGTTGGCTGAAGGTAGTAAGTGCGGAAGATGTTGGCGCGTTTTACCAGAAGTCTCCAATAAAACTGATCTGTGTATTCGGTGTGATAATGTAGTGAAAAATAAATAATGAGAATGGTTGGTTTAATTGTTTTATTATTGTCTTATGTTTTTGATCGTATTTCTAAATGGATTGTTATTGATTTAATAAATCTTTCAGATCATCCAATAGTTGTTCTCCCTATTTTTGATTTAGTAATTGTAAAAAATACAGGAGTAAGTTTTGGATTATTCCAAAATGATTTGAATGTTGTTAGGTGGATTCTTATTTTCTTTGCAATTTTGGTTATTATATTCTTAATTATATGGCTCTATAGAAGTAATAGTTTTATTTTATCAATTGCATTAGGAATGATTATTGGTGGCGCTGCAGGGAATGTAACAGATAGAATTGTTTGGGGTCACGTTATAGATTTTCTTCATTTCCATATTGGTAAATGGAGTTTTCCGGTCTTTAATATAGCTGATACTGCTATTGTATGTGGTTTTTTACTTATTATCGTTGACGGGTTTATAATTCGCCGAAAAAAAGATCGATAAAAATTTATGAAAAAAATTATTTATATATTTAAAGGACTACTTTTATCTTCACTATTTTTCGTTTTGGCTTCTTGTAGCAATACGCGAGAGTCATTAAATGTAGGGCCTGCTCCACCTCCTGATGAATTTGCAGTCTTAACAAAGGCCCCTCTGGTCATACCTCCAGATTTTGGGTTACGACCACCTAACCCCGGAGCTCCTCGTCCACAAGGAGATACATTGATTCGTGGTGGTCAGCAGATTCTTTTGCAGCCAGGTAATGAGGATTCAAAATCATCTACGGATAAATTGACAACTGATGGCGAGAAGGCCTTGTTATCTGTAGCTAAAATTGAAAAAAATAATCAATCAATCAGGGCAATAATTGCACTTGAAACACAAAATATTTCAGAACGAGGTAAGTCTTTTGCAGAGAGAGTACTCTCTTGGCAATTTCCTCAAGGGCCAGATGTTTCTATAAATGCTAATGAAGAAGCGGGTCGTTTGAAACAACAAGGAATTGACGGCCTTCCCATCAGTACTCTTCAGCCTGCTGCTAAAAGAAAAAGTAATATTCTTAATTTTCCAAGAAATTAGATTTTAACAAACTTTATTTTATTGAAAGACTTATTTTTGAAATATCCATTAACTAAAATATCGATCTATAATAATTTCATTTTAATTTTGTTTTCTATAGTTTGTGTTTTTTCCCCAGCTAGGACGTATTCCGCTGATTTTTCACTAAAGACTACAATTTTAGATAATGGATTAGAAATTGCTGTTGTCTCAGACCACCGATCACCGATAGTTACTCAATTAGTTTATTATCGGGCTGGGTCGGCAGATGAATCTGATGAGAATCGTGGAATAGCACATATGTTGGAACACATGATGTTTCAGGGAACAAGTAATTATTCAGGTCAGGAATTCCGTGATTCTGTTGAGAGATATGGTGGAATTGAGAATGCTTTTACATCTGCTGATATAACTGGGTATTGGCAAACGGTTGGTGTGGAGGCTTTAGAGATGATAATGCGTTTTGAAGCAGATCGAATGGAAAATTTAATTATTAATCAGGAAGCATTTAATAATGAAGTGGAGGTAGTTAAAGAGGAAAGAATACAGCGATATGAGTCATCTCCTGGTGGGCCTTTTGGAGAGGCAGTTGATGCGGCAACTTACCTAGCGCACCCATATAGATATCCAATCATTGGTTATATGCATCATATTGAGTCATTCACTATTCAACAAGCTCAAGCCTGGTATGAAAAGTGGTATATTCCTTCGAATGCAATCCTAATTTTAGCTGGTGATATAACTATGGAAGAGATCCTTCCTCTTGCTAAAAAATATTATGGTGTAATCCCATCGGGAGCTGTCCCTGAACGAGAGCGGGCGCTAGAACCACCTCAACTGGCAGAACGGAGGGTTATATATAGAGACAAAAGGGTTAGCTTTCCTAGTCTTGGAAGGTCATATCTTACATCATCGAGAGCTAAGCGCGATGGAGTTGCTCCTGCATTAACTGTTGCAGCTGAAATATTATCAAGCTCTACAGGTCTTTTCTATCAGGAACTGGTTGTCAACCAAGGAATAGCTTCGTCAGCGGGAGCTTATTATAGTGGAAATGCTAGAGATTGGGGTAGGTTTGGTATTTGGATTGGATCTAATGGAAATTCTGATGTTGAAACTATGGAAAATGCGATTGATGATCTCCTAAACAGTGTTATTAAAAATGGCTTTAGCCAAGAAGATGTTGATCGCGCAAAGAATTCAATTATATCTAGACAAATTTTTGAAAGAGATAATGTAGCACAATTAGCAAGGCGTGTTGGTGCCGGACTTGGAGTGGGACTAAATAAAGAAGAAATTGTTAATTGGACTAACGAAATTAGTACCGTTACTCTTGAAGATATTAACACTACATTAAATCAGATTCTGGATATTAGAAAATCAACTACTGGTTTACTCCTTCCTGCTGATTAAAGTCATGCCAATGTATAGATCATTATTATTTTTTACGTTTTTCTTTGTTATACTTTCAGCAAAATCTGTTTTTGGTGCTCCTGAAATAAAAAAAATTATCTCACCTCTTGGAATTGAGATATGGTATGTCCAGGAAAAATCCTTACCAATATTAGCTGTTGATATAGTATTTAAGAACGCTGGATTTGTAACTGAGCCTTTAGAGATACAGGGTATTGGAAGGTTAGTTTCAATCACTCTTAATGAGGGTGCGGGTGATCTAGAATCTTTAGATTTTTTAAGACGTATAGAGGAACTATCAATAGATTTAAGATTTAATATTGGGACGGATACTTTTGGGATAGATTTACGTACACTTACTAAGAACAAAGATGAAGCTTTTTCTCTGCTGGGACTTGCGCTTAATAAACCCCGATTTGATGAAGGTCCCGTTGAACGTATGAGGGATTTGCTAATAAATGATATTACACGAAGACTTAATATCCCAGATGATATAGTGGGAAAAGCCTGGCTTGCTGCAGCTTACCCAAATCATCCATATGGCAGGAATAGTAGAGGAAGTATTGAAACAGTTGGAAACATTACTATTCAGGATTTAAAGGATTTTGTTAGCACTAGATTTACACGAGATAGGGTAGTTGTAGGTGCAGTAGGAGATGTTGAACCTGAAGAAATAGCTCGACTTATTGACATTTCTCTTGGGTCACTTCCTGTAAATGGCCCCAAGTTTGAAATTAACAATCAACCTCCAGCTACTGATGGGGAAATGGTTGTAATAAATCAGGACATACCACAATCAACTGCTTTAATTGGTGCTAAGGGTATTTTGCGTGATGACCCAGATTATTATGCTGCCTCATTATTGAATTCTGCTTTAGGAGGAGCTTCTTTTATGTCACGCCTTTGGAAGGCCGTTAGGCAAGAGAGGGGTTTAGCTTATTCGGTTAATTCATTTCTTGTCCCAATGAAGCATTCATCATATTTTATGGTATCAGTAGCTACAAAAAATGAGAAAATAGGGGAAACTTTAGATGTTATTGAAAATGAAATACTTAGTATTATTAGGTATGGTCTTACAGAAGAGGAATTGCGTAATATTAAAACCTATGCAATAGGAAAGTTTGCTCTTAACCTTGACCGAAATTCACGTATAGCATCAATTTTAGCAGGTATGCAGATTGCAAATCTTGATTCAGATTATATTGTTCAAAGAATAGCATTAATTAACGCAGTCACGAATGAAGATATTAAACGAGTAGCAAGGCGTATTTTCTTAAGTGAACCTAATCTGGATCTCACTGATGAATCATCAATAAGTCTAAATGTAGTAATTATTGGAAATCCAGATGGCCTTCAGGAATCTAGTAATTAACTTTTGTATTTAATAAATATCAGCCTAGACCTCCCATAATTTCTATCAATAAGTAGTTCAAATTGATTAGGAATTTTCCATTCTTCTTTTGAGTCTATTTCAACTACCACAATTGATTTATTTGAAAGCCAACCGGAGGATAAAATAGCATTTATTGATTTTACGGCTAAGCCAGAATAATAAGGAGGGTCAATAAATAATAAAGAGAAAGTGTTGTTTTTAGGCGGCGGTCCTGGGTTTGTAGCATCACGTGAAAATACACTGACTCTTGCATTTTCATTTATGGATTTGATGTTTGAAATTAGGATATTTTTAACTATTTTATCAGTTTCAAGAAATACAACTTCATTAGCTCCTCTTGATAATGCTTCTAAACCTAGAGCCCCCGAACCTGCGAAGGCATCTAAAACATTAAGTCCATTAAGGGAATATTTATTAGCTTGAAACCATTGGTTATGGGAAATGATATTAAACATAGCTTCACGTAAGCGCTCTGATGTTGGACGTATCTCAAGCTTTTTTGGCAGTGCTATTTTTTTCCCTTTATATATTCCAGAAATAATTCGTGGGTTACGTTGATTTGTATTATTCACTCTCCAAGTTGCTCCCTAATTATTTTAGGTGAAATCTCAGATATTTGCCCTCGTTTTAAATTTCCTAACTGGAAAGGGCCGTAAGCAGCTCTAATTAATCGATTTACCTTTAATCCAAGATGTTCACAAATTCTTCTTATTTCCCTATTCTTTCCTTCTTGTAAACTCATTGTTATCCATGCATTTGCACCCTGTTGGCGATCTAACTTTGCTTCAATAGGGCCATATTTGATTCCAGAGATTGTTATACCATTTGAAAGGTTTTCTAAGGCTTTAGGATTTGGATTTCCTAGTGCACGAACGCGGTATCTTCTCTTCCAGCCGGTTGATGGTAATTCTAATTTTCGGGCTAATTTTCCAGATGTAGTTAGAAGTAGAAGTCCTTCTGAATCAATATCTAATCTTCCTACAGAAATGACTCTAGGAATATGCTTTGGAATTGAATCAAAGACTGTGTTGCGACCATGCGGATCCTTATGCGTTGTTAAAATGCCAGTTGGTTTGTAGTAACGCCATACTCTTGTTGGTTGTAATTTAGGAATAAGTTTTCCGTCAACAGTGACTTTATTTTCTTCTGTGACTAAAAAGGCAGGGGTATTTAGAGTTATGCCATCTACACATACCCTCCCCAGACTGATCCACTTTTCTGCTTCCCTTCGGGAACATAAACCAGCTGAAGCTATTCTCTTTGCAATACGTTCACTTTGCTTGATACTGTTCATTGTAAATTGATTTTTCAAAAATTAGTGAGGAGTATATCAAAATGCGATCGTCTTTCTTTATGGATCAGGCTCTTATTCAGGCTAGGTCCTCTGCAGATCGAGGAGAGATTCCTGTAGGAGCTATTTTGGTTAATTCTATCACAGGAGAGGCTATTGCTGCATCTGGAAATAGAATGAGAGAGCTTTCTGACCCTACTGCACACGCAGAAATTTTGGTTATACGTGCAGGTGCTCAAGCATTTGGATGTGAACGCCTTATTAATTGCAATCTTTATGTAACTCTTGAGCCATGCCCTATGTGTGCTAGCGCAATTGCCTTGGCCCGCATAAAGAAAATAATTTATGGAGCTCCTGATTTTAAGGGTGGCGGTGTCGATCATGGGGCTCGAATATTTGATCAAAGTAGTTGTAATCATCACCCTGAAATTATTTCAGGAATTAGAGAGAAAGATTCTGAAGGTTTGTTAAGAGATTTTTTTGTAAAACTTAGATAAAATTTTTTCATTTCATTCTATTTGTAATTGCTCTCCATCCTATATCATTTCGATAATAGCTATTCTTCCAATCAATTAACTTTATAGCTTTGTAGGCATTATCTTTTGCTTTTATAATATCCCTTCCTAATCCTGTTATATTTAATACTCTACCCCCAACTGCTAATAAGTTATCACCTTCAAGTTTAGTTCCTGCATGAAATAAAATTGTTTCCTGCAGCGAATTAACTTTACTTATTCCTTTTATAATTGAGCCTTTATCAAAATGTCCTGGATAACCTTTATTAGCTAATACAATTGTAAGAGCTACTTCCTCAGTAAATAAAGCATTGACTTGATTTAGATTCCCATCGCGAGTAGCAATTAATAAAGAAAGTAGGTCTGATTTTAATCTAGGTAAAATTACTTGGCATTCAGGATCTCCAAAACGAACATTATATTCAAGTAAATAGGGATCATCATCAACAATCATTAATCCCGCAAAAAGAATGCCAGTATAAGGGTTTCCTTCATTTTCCATTTGAATTGCTGTAGGCATAAGAATTTTTTTAATAATTTTTGATTTTAGATCAGGAGTAATCATTGGTGATGGAGAATATGCCCCCATGCCTCCTGTGTTGGGTCCTGTATCGCCGTCGGATAATCTCTTATGGTCTTGTGCTGATTCAAGCCAGGTGACATTAGAACCATTCACCAGGGCAAATACACTAATTTCTTCTCCATTAAGACATTCTTCAACAATGATTTCTTTACCCGCTAATCCAAATTTCCCTTTTAAAATCTGCTCTATTGCAACATCTGCTTCTTCTATATTTTGACAAACTACAACTCCTTTTCCTGCTGCAAGGCCATCGGCCTTTACCACTACTGACGTTCCTATTTTTCTCGCAAATTCTTTGGCATCATCAATAGATGTAAATTTCTCATACCGAGCTGTAGGAACATTAGCTCTAAGGCAAAGCTCTTTGGTAAAGATTTTTGAGGCTTCTAATCGAGCGGCATTTGCTTTTGGACCAAATGTTTTAATTCCTATTTCTTCAAGCTTGTCCACAAGCCCTGCTACTAATGGACCCTCTGGACCAACAATTACAAAATCTATACACATTTTTTTTGAAAATATAAGTAGATTTTTGATATCATCAGAGTCTATAGGTATGCATTCTGCAATTTCGCCAATACCACCATTTCCTGGGGCACAGTAGATTTGGGTTACTAAGGGAGAAGAGGCAAGAGACCAACATAAAGCATGCTCTCTTCCTCCAGATCCAACTACAAGTATTTTCATTACTTTAACCAGTTCCTGATATGACCATTGTCCTGTAATATATAACTTATGAATAAATCTACAAAACAGACTGATAAAAAAAATTTATCTTTGTCTATAGATGAATATACCGTTTCAGAGCTTGCTATCTTATTGCAACGAACTATTGAGGGATATTTTGGTAATGTAAGGATACGCGGTGAGGTTTCTGGGTTAAAGATTGCAGCTTCTGGTCATATTTATTTCGATTTGAAAGATGAAAATGCCTTAATTTCTGCTGTTTGTTGGCGGTCAACTGCTAGCCGGTTGAAAATGATTCCCGAGGATGGTGCTGAAGTTATCGTTAAGGGTAAAATTACTACCTATATTCCACGCTCAAATTATCAAATTATCATTGATTCAGTTGAATTTGCTGGCGAGGGAGCATTGTTGAAGCTTTTAGAGGATCGAAGAAAAAAATTAGCTAAAGAGGGTTTATTTGACGCCGAAAGGAAAAGAGATATCCCATTTTTGCCTGATCTTATTGGCATTATTACCTCTCCAACTGGCGCAGTAATTAGTGATATTCTCCATCGTTTACGCGATAGATTCCCACGTCATGTGATGATGTGGCCGGTTCCAGTGCAAGGAGAAGAGGCCGCTGCCGCGATTGTTGCTGCAATTAATGGTTTCAATAATTTTCAAAATACAGCTGGAGTCTCTAAACCGGATATTCTTATAATTGCTCGGGGCGGAGGTAGCATTGAAGATTTATGGGCGTTTAATGATGAGAATCTTGTCAGAGCTACTGTGAATAGTGAAATTCCAATAGTATCGGCTATTGGACATGAGACCGATACTACGCTTCTTGATTTTGCTGCAGATCTTCGTGCACCAACCCCTACTGCTGCAGCAGAACTAATAGTTCCTGTTAGGAGTGACTTGGTATCTGAATCAAAATCACTAAGTTCACGGTTAGCTTTATCGGCAACTCGTTTAATAGGATCATTAAAAGAACAAACTGTTGGATTATCAAGGGGCCTTAGGGATCCACAACATCAACTTGATAGAGGATCTCAAAGTTTAGATTTTAGCTTAGAGAGGTTGGATCGTTCTCGGAAGAAAATTTTTTATGAATATAGTCAGAAATTAGATTCTATATCTGGAAAGCTTAATAAAAAATTATTATCTTCAGGAATTGAATTTAGTGATCATAAAGTAAAAATATTAGGTAACAATTTATTTAGATATTTAAAAATTTTATTAACAGGATATGAACAAAAAATTATATCTAATGCAAAAATGCTCGAAAGTGTTAGCCATAAGAGGGTTTTATCTAGAGGCTATGCTCTATTACGTGGAAAAAATAATTTACCAGTTATTTCAATTTCAAAAATTAAATCTGGAATGTCTTTAGATGTTGAGCTAAAGGATGGTAGTTTTCAAGCTGTAGCAAAAAAAGACTAAATCCATTTATTACACTAATGAATAAGGAAAACTATCTTGAAAAATACTCAGGATATAAGCCATGAAAGAAATGAAGCCAAGCTTTACTATGAATCTGGTTCGTATAAGGTCATAGCTCCGGGTTCGTATGTTATTTGCGCCCAAACGGGATCAGTTATTCTTATTGAAGATCTTAAATATTGGAGTTCAGAATATCAGGAGGCTTATCTAGATGCGGATGCGGCTTCAAAAGCTTGGAATAATAGGAAAAAATCATAATATTGTAAGATTCTTGTTTATTGTTTCTAATTTATTAGTCTTTCTGATTGTTAGTTCTGCTCAAGCTTCGGAAATCTCCCTGATCGGAAATTTTGTCCAAGGTGGCCTTATAAAAGGTAAGGCAGTTGGTGGAGTTAAAATTATTCTTAATGATCAAGAGATCTCCATAGCAGATAATGGAAACTTTCTTCTGGGTTTTGGCCATGATGCAAGCCCAATAAATACACTTGAAGTCTATTTTTTAAATGGATCAATAATAAAAAAACAAATCTCAATCATTCAACGTAAATGGATAACGCAAGAAATCAATGGGCTTCCAAACGGGATGGTTAATCCTGCAAACAGAGATATAGAAAGAATAAATCACGAAAGAAATATGATTTATAATGTTAGACAAATTGATTCTGACCTCAAATGGGCTTGGGATGATTTTAATTGGCCATTATTTTTATATAAAAACAAGGGCTTAGCATCAGTATCTTCTGAAGAAACAAATTCCCCTTTTAAATTTACCCATTTTTCTTCCACCAAAGTTTCATACATAGACAAAATATCATTAGAGATATATTTTTTCCCCTCTTCTAATACTCCCAACGCTTTTAAAATATTCTTTTGCTTATCAACTTTGACATTTATTTGTTTACGTTCGCGCAATCCTTCTGCAGCCA
>CAZHAN010000031.1:0-10335 GCA_964530575.1 uncultured Rhizobiaceae bacterium
CTTACAAGTTTTTTGTGTGCATGATCATTTTTGGCAGCTACGATTAGTCCACTAGTATCCTTGTCCAGTCTATGAACAATACCTGGTCGCTTGACTCCTCCAATCCCAGATAAGCTACTTCCGCAATGGCCTATTAGTGCATTTACCAAAGTTCCTTTGAGGTTGCCCGCAGCAGGGTGTATAACCAAACCAGCAGGTTTATTTACAACAATAATTGAGCTATCTTCAAAAATTATATCTAGTGGGATATTTTCCGGCTTGGGTTTCGCTGAAATTGGTTTAGGAACTCTTAACTCTGCAGTATCCCCATATTTGATCTTGGTTGCAGGCTCAGACACCGTAAGGCCATTAACTATGACGTTTCCAGTCTTTATCAATGATTGTATTCTTGCCCTTGAAAATTGTGGCATTAAGGTTGATAGCCATTTATCTATCCGCATGCCAACGTGTGAATTTAAAGCTGGAGCAGTTTTCTTCACTAATTCTTTGTTCATGTCATGATCCAGAATATTCGTATTTTAAAAATTATAGTAACTATCTTAGGACTGATTATCTTCATAGGGCTAACTATAATTCTAATTACGGTTGGTCAGCGGGTAGGAAACTTCTCCGAAGTCAAATCCCCAGATAATTTTTCTGCTCCGACAGGTCATTTTCAGTTACCTTCACGAGCTGAAATACTTAATGTTGATTTAGATGATAACCGGGTTCTTTTTCTCATTTCCGTTCCTGGCGGTGTTGAGCAACTCATTATTTTTGATCTTTCTTCTGGTGAGAAACTAGGTCTAGTTACAATTACTAGAGATGAGTAGAGAAAAATTAATTATTTCAAAAAAAAATCTTAAGTCTTTGATAAGTTTTTCTGAAAAGACTTGGCCCTTAGAGGCATGTGCCTTGTTAGAAGGGGAAAGATTAGAAAATAAAGATTTGTTAACGGTAAAAGTTACTAAACTACATTTTGCTAAAAATGTTGCTAATTTTCCTGAAAAAGAGTTTGAGGTTGATCCTAAAAAATTATTATTTCTTCACCGCGAACTTCGTGGAGAGTCAACATGTTTAATTGGAGTTTGGCATTCACATCCAAACGGATCTACATCTTTATCTGAAGCTGATCTGTTCCGCATGAATGATCCCATGTTAGTTTGGCTTCTCACCCCAGTAGTCGACTCAAAAGCCTTGAAAACTTTGGCCTTTATAATTCAGGGTGACGTTGGAGATTATTTTTTTAAAGCCATAGATATTGAAAGTATTTAGATATCCATTAAACATGTTGCTTGATCGATAGGTCATGTTAGCTATATGTCTATCTAGTCTGCGTCCCCTTCGTCTAGTGGCCCAGGACACCGGCTTCTCAAGCCGAAAACAGGGGTTCGACTCCCCTAGGGGATACCATCTATTCATACAAAATATGTCAGAAACATTTCACCAGAATTTGTTCACCAGTTATAACCACCACCAATTTGGGGTACTACATAAAATAAGGCAGTAAACACAACCCAAACAATCAGAAGCATCACAATATGTTGCATTGTTGGGAATCCTTCCTCATGCTTATACTGAACGTACCAGATGACTCCAACCAGAGCATTCCATGCAATCATAAAAATCTCATGCCCACCCATTGTCCTCACTCCTTAAGATAATTTGCTAGTAAATCAATCATAATATATTCTAGTAGTGTTTATAACAGAACGCATTTTAGATTTTTTTGTTAGGGTGGGGTAGGAATGAATCGATTTATACCCTTAGTCATAATCTTTTATGCCACCGTTTCAGGGATCGTTCTAGTTTTTACAGTTACAAACTGGCCTGTTTACGGCGAAAGTCTTCGTACAATACTGTTATACATCGGGCTTCCAGCGTTTGGTCTATTGTTCAATCTGCTTTTGCTATCAGGTTCATGGTTTCGGGTACGTGAGATGTATGTTTTAGTAACCCTGCCCACTCTTGTAGCTGCGTATGCATTTGAGTTTTGGGTTGTTGTTAGCCAAGAAATATTTTCTGAAAATTTGGTAGACTTGCTTGAAGTTGCTGAGCAGCTTTCGACTGATGAACAAAAAATTTATCTACCGATTGGTCATCCAGAAGATCAGCTTATACTTAATAGTGGTCATAAAGTTGTTCCGCTGGGTGGTATTCCAAAAGTTCGCACCATCACCTTTGCAGACAATGATTTAGGTTACGAAATCTTTATTTCAGATAGAAATGGGTTTCGAAATCCGGACGATGTATGGGAGTTAGATCAGCTTGCTTTAGCATTTGTTGGGGATTCCTATACATTTGGAAATTCAACGACTACCGAGAAGTCTTTTGTAGGAATATTGCGTAAAGAAAATCCTGCAGTTCTGAATCTTGGAGTTGGCGGAAATGGACCTCTGTCTGAGCTTGCTACAATTATTGAGTATCTACCAAAGTTTCGCCCTCCTTTGGTATTTTGGTTCTATTATCCCAATGATTTAGAACAAGATATTATTGGAGAGCTTAATCATCCGATTCTTCCCAAATACCTTGAGCCTACCTACAGCCAAAGTTTGTCCAATTTCGGGGAATCTTTGACTGAAGCAAGACAAATTGAATACTCAAAAAGACTAATCCGAAAAAGAGAATCTGAAGCAGGTCTTCAGGATCGAGGTTCATTTTTCTCTCGCTTATTATTTAGAGAAGGAATTAACCCCCTCAACGAAATCAGCTATCTCTCGCTTAGGAGGGTTCGAAGCACTTTAGGTTTGGTAGAAGGCGGTGGTGACTGGCCGGAACCCAATGAAACCGAACTTGAATTAATTTTTGAGAAAGCAAAAGAAACTGTTGAGGGTTGGGGGGGAACAGTTGTGTTTGTTGATCTCCCGTCTTGGAACGAAATTATCAATAACGATCGTTCCAAGGTGCGATATAGCAAGGCTGCAAAATCAGCTGCAAGAAATGCAGCAATAGAAATCATTGATCTAACGAACGCCTTTAGTAGCCACCCTGATCCGAAATCCCTCTTTCCAAGGCGAAAACCAGGTCATTATGGAGCTGAGGGACATCGCTTGGTGGCTGACAGGATTTTAGAGTGGTTGCAAATCCGGAATATATTCTGATTTAACAAAACTAATCGACGTGAAGTTATGTCGATTAGTTCTCACATTTTTTATAAGCAGCTAGCTAAGGTCTTCGCCATGTTATGTAACAATTTAGAATAGAGTCCTGAACCAGGCTCTAGTTTAAATCCCAACGGGTCGATTACACCGGTTTTAGCGTCAGTTCCTGCTAAAACCGTTTCAACGAGTCCTCGATTGTACTGTGGCTCTGCAAGAACGCAATGAATCCCTTCATCTTTAACTCGCTCTTGAATCTCAGATATCCGAGCTGGACTTGGATCAGAAGCGTCACCGAGCGAAATGGATCCCATCGCAGGGAAGTTGAAACTGGTTTCGAAATACTGGTATGCATCGTGAAATAGGAGGAAGTTTTTTCCCCTAACCGGGTCAAGAATGTCGTTTATCTCTGCAACCAAGTCATCCATCTCTGCTCGTCCAGCCGCGGCGTTTGCAAAGTAAGTCCCGGCATTATCCGGATCCGCTGCTGAAAGGCGCGCTGCGATCAAATTCAACCAAGCTTTTGCGTTTTCAGTTGAGAGCCATGCATGAGGATCATGCTCATCATGCTCATCATGCTCATCATGCTCATCATGCTCATCATGCTCATGCTCCTCAAAAAGAGCACCCTGCCGGAATTCAAGAAGGTTTGTTTCACTCTCCTCTAGAAGAGTAATTATTTCAGCATTTGAAGAAAGAGTTTCAAGGGCATTTTTCATCCACGGCGTCAGATCATCTCCCATCCAAAATACCAACCTTGCATCCTGCAGAGCTTTTGCTTCTGAAGGTCGAAGATTATATTCATGTGGTGAGGCATTTGGTGGGATGATCAACTTAGGAGTTCCTACACCCTGCATGACACGCGAAACAAGTGAATGAACCGGTGCTATATCAACAGCTACCGTCGGCGCATCTGCTAAAGCAGTTCCACAAATTAGCAATGAAATGGCCGAAACCGAAACAAGTTTTCTAGACACTGTAATCTCCTTGATATAATATAACATTACTTGAAAATAATACAGATGATATATCATTACAATAGGAATATTTCTATGATTAATACATATTCGGTTTCGCTTGCCTTCAAAAAACATGATCACTCCTACTGTTTGGAGGATGCAATTAAATCGGTAGAAGATTACTGCGAACTGCATGAGCTCCGACTGACATCTGTTCGACGAAAAGTGCTTGAATTACTCCTGCAAGAACACCAAGCGCTTGGCGCCTATGACATCCTTAATTTATTGCGTGAGGCAGGATTTAATCACCAGCCACCAGCTGCATATAGAACACTCCAATTTCTGGTAAAAAATGGGTTTGCACATAAAATTGAGCGGTTGAACGCGTTCGTAGCTTGTTTGAATCCTGGGGAAGATCATTCACCTGCATTTATGATTTGTCGTAAGTGCGACGCGGTGGCTGAAACACAATCGGAGCCGTCTGTATCTTCTCTTTCTACAGTGGCAAAATCTTCAGGATTTAACATTGAAGAGACCGTTATAGAAGCAAGCGGTCTATGTTCTTCTTGCACAGAGTAGTGTGAACATGAAATTAATTAGCGTTGACCGTGTTACCGTAGCCTATGGTAGTACTGCGGTCTTAAAAGATGTGGACTTGGCGATAAGATCCGGTGAGATCGTTACTATTGTGGGTCCCAACGCATCGGGAAAGACAAGTCTGCTTAAGGCCATCATAGGGGCTGTAAATCCTGTCGCAGGAATGGTGAAAATCAAGCCGGGTTTGAAAATCGGCTACGTGCCACAACGAGTGAATTTTGATCTGACGTTACCGATCACAGTGAGTCGTTTCATGGGTCTCGCCCAAAATGTAGATAGAAATTCTTGTATTTCAGCATTAGAAAGTGCCGGCATTCCGGAGCTTGCAAAAAGCCAAATGGCTGATCTTTCTGGTGGCCAGTTCCAGAGAGTGCTTCTTGCCCGCTCATTACTAGGCGATCCAGAGATCTTGATCCTTGACGAAGCAACTCAAGGTCTTGATCAACCAGGATCTGCCACCTTTTATCGTCAAATTGAAAAAGTTCGAAACGATACTGGATGTGCTGTATTGATGAGTAGTCATGACTTGCACGTAGTTATGAGTGCCTCTGATCGCGTCATATGTTTAAACGGCCACATTTGTTGTGCGGGGACACCTGCTGCAGTTGTCTCTACACCGGAATATCAGGAGTTATTTGGTACTGGAACTGATGGTGCGTTAGCGCTTTACAGACACGAACATGATCATGTCCACGAACAGGATATATTAGCTGCTGAGGCAGAATAATGTTAGATGATTTTATGGTCCGTGCTACGCTAGCAGCAATTGGCGTAGCTGTTGTTTCTGCACCTCTGGGATGCTTCGTAGTCTGGCGCCGAATGGCATATTTCGGTGAAGCTACGGCCCATGCTGCAATGTTGGGTGTAGCTTTATCACTGGCTTCACAAGCCCCAATTTTTATGGGTGTACTAATTGTTGCACTCATTATGGCTTGGACAGTGACGCAATTGTCCGGTCGTAATTACGCGACTGATACGCTTTTAGGTGTCTTTGCACACTCTTCTCTAGCTGTTGGGCTAGTCGTCGCTTCATTTATTTCTGGAATTCGAATCGACCTTATGGCTTATTTGTTTGGAGACATTCTGGCTGTTTCCGTTACTGATCTAGGTATTATTTGGGGTGGAGTCGCAATAATAACTATTCTTACCATATGGCGATGGACTCCTCTTTTGATAACAACATTGAATGAAGAAATAGCTTACGCTAATGGATTTAACCCAAAGCGTGAGCAGTTGATTTTGACCTTGTCGTTGGGTGTTACTGTTGCGGTGTCTATAAAGGTCATAGGTATTTTGCTTATAGCTGCAATGTTGATAATCCCTGCAGCTGCTTCCCGCAATATTGCACGCACACCAGAGGCAATGGCATTTATCGCTGCAGTAATTGGATGTATTTCAGCCGTAACCGGGCTAAGAGTAGCCTATGTCTTTGACACTCCACCTGGCCCCTCAATAGTATGCGTTGCCCTAGTCTTTTTTGTAATTCTCAGTTTTTATCGACTACGGCCTAAAAGATGGTCTTAGCCACTCATTCCTAACCCACACTAACATTGACTTATAAAAGTATTAAATAAATTTGTTAGATAGGAGAGGAGCCGCCAAAAAGGCGGCTCCGAGTGTAGTCTTACGATTATCTATGATATGAATTAAGTTATCCTTGCCTCATGCTAGGCATTTCGTGTTCTGATTTTCTAACAGCGATTATATAGATTATCAGCCCAAACACTGCTTTGGCTATGATATCAGCAATGGTATATCCAACTTGGATAGCAGTTTCAGCATTACCTCCGGTGAATCCAATCATAGGAAATATATATACGATTGGGTAAAAGGACCAAGATGCAACTGTCAGCCACCTTGCGAAGTTAACCCAGTTTCGTGCATTTTCAGGTTGCTCTGCGATAGATTTTTTCAGCCCGAAAAATAATTCATACACAATCCAAATAAAGGGTAGCATTGCAAGCGCCCACCAACCCCAACGTGAGTCCCCATCAACTGAGATTTCTCCAGGGTACCCAAGTGAGATCATAACAACTGCAAGTGTTCCTAAAAGAAAACTTTTAGAAATGGTTTCTGATCTTGAAAGTCGCATTACTAATATAAGCTCCACGAGCAATAACGGCACGGTTAAGAGCCAATCCACATACCGATAAGCATCATTAAAAGCTACTCCAGTGCTAACAATTTCACCGTTTATTACGTTGTATGCAGCATCCCAGCTCTCAAAAATTCGGAGATAATGATAGAAAGCTATTGCGGTTACCAAGCCAGTGATTGTTAGGGCAGTTCGATAAGCTGGCGCTACTTGTGAACGACCAAACCAGAAAAAGATAGTTGCTGCGCCCATTGTTGCAATTGACAATGAGAAAGAATTATAGACCAGTTCAAACTGGCCCACTGTGATGTCCTGCATAATACTAAATCCTACTAAAGAAAATGATCAAAGCCTCTCTCAACATCCCGCCTTAAATGGCTGGACTCATAAGTGAAAATCTCGAAAGTTATGGTAATAACCCCGGGAGATGCACACATGCTCTTTATCAATACGAAAAAATTTGAAATGCAGATTTCTATTTGAAAAAAAATTAGTACGAAATAGATAATCCGATTCTGTCGAAGGTAGTCTCTTAGAGCACCTGAGGCTCAGTTGAGGGCGTGGTTATTTCTAAGACACTAGTAAAGTTATCAACCCTATCTCTCAACCCCCTCTCAGAAAATTTGTCTCATTGTAATCCATTAACAGCTCAGCACCGTAAATAATACAATATCAAATTCTCCCTTCGATGCTTCACAGTCGAGAGAAAGGTACGAAGCGTGATATGCGTGTAGAAAGAATTAAATACATTTATAAACTTATAAGTTTTAGTGTTCTTATTTGTTTTAATTACATTGGAAGCGCTATGGCAGCTGAAGAACCAAAATACGAACTAATCAAAAGTACCGATGTTTATGAAATAAGGTATTATGAAGATAGGCTTGCTGTTCAAACTGTTCAGGCTCCAGGGGAAGACAGGGCATTTAGACGTTTATTTAACTACATTTCTGGTTCAAACCAACGCTCATCAAAGATTGCAATGACAACTCCTGTAACCGAAACAGATGAGGGTGGCGGGGGGTTAGTGATGCATTTTTTCCTACCAAAAAGTTTTACAGAGCAAACTGCTCCTTTGCCTCAGGCAGATAATGTTAAGCTAGTTATGGTCAAAGGGGGATACTATGCAGTCATCAAATACTCAGGACGTTCTACTAATCAAAACTTCAAAAGACATGCTGCTTTGCTGAGAGATGCTTTGAATAAAGATGATGTTGCTCTCAAAAGTGATTCCATCAAGGCCACTTACAATGCTCCATTTACACCGTCTTTCTTACGTAGAAATGAAGTAATGTATCGTGTGGACTGGGAATAGCTTCAGGGGATAACAACTTAGTTTTATTTTAATTATTCATTAGTATTTTATGAGAAGCTTCTTGAGCCTTTCCTGATATAATATTAGCGCCAGCTGCAGTTAGTGTTCCTTCAAGCGCTGTTAAGCAAAGTGATACATGACTTGAAGAACTAGATGTACCCATTAGTCCAATCCTCCATACCTTGCCTGCTAATGTACCAAGTCCTGCCCCAATCTCTAGACCAAAGCGTGAAAGTAGTTCTTTCCTAATCGGAGCATCCTCTGCACCTTCAGGGATAATAATCGAATTTAGTTGTGGTAACCGTTCATGTTCATCAACTAACAGCTTTAAACCCATTGCCTCAAGTCCATCTCGCAAAGCAATATGGTTAGTTTTATGTCGGTTCCAAGAGTTTTCAATACCTTCCTCCCTTAACATTGTCAGAGATTCGTGTAATCCATACAGAGAATTTATTGGGGCAGTGTGGTGATAAGTTCTTGGAGCTCCTCCACCTGAAGATTCCCAATAATTCATTACCAAGCTTAGATCCATGAACCAGCTTTGAATCTTATGGGTTCTATTTTGAATGACTTCAATTGCTTGAGTTGAGAAACTGACTGGTGAAATACCTGGGGTGCAAGATAGACATTTTTGAGATCCTGAGTAAATTGCATCAATCCCCCAAGCATCTACTTCTAATTCTGAACCACCAAGTGAAGTAACCGCATCAACTATGGTTAACATCCCAGCATTTTTAGCTAATTTACATATTTGTTGAGCATCTGCGCGAACACCTGTCGAGGTTTCAGCGTGAACAAATGCTAGAGCCTTAGCTTCCGGATTATTTATTATTGCATCCTCAACCTTTTCAAGGCTTATACCCTGCCCCCAATCATCAATAACCATAATTGGGCTTGCTCCACATCTTTCAACGTTCTCCTTCATTCGTCCACCAAAAGCACCGTTTTGGCATACAATTACTTTATCACCTGGTTGAATAAGATTTACAAAGCATGTTTCCATTCCAACCGATCCCGGACCTGAAATAGGGATAGTTAAATTATTTTTTGTCCTAAATGCATATCGGAGTAGGTCTTTAATTTCCTCCATCATAGCTACAAATTCAGGATCAAGATGACCAATTGTAGGTCGAGCCATAGCCGCTAAAACCCGTGGATGGACATCGCTTGGGCCTGGACCCATTAAAATTCGAAGAGGAGGTTGGAATGAGGACATAATATTCTTTCGTTATATTTTGATTACTGAATTAATTGAAAGCTATATCTTAAAATTTTATAATATACGAAGTTTATCTATATCTCCAGAAACACCAATAGTATTATTGTTTTTTTATTAAATTTAGTCATATCTCTTTAATTTTAGTCTCTCGATATTTTGATATAGTGGGCAATTAAGTAACCAGATTCTAATAAAGGTATAATCTATGGCCAGTGATTTTCTATATGATTTTTCCGGCTTGAAAAGCGTATTTTCTAATAAGAATTATAGTATTTATGCGGTTGGAAATTGTATTTCACTTATTGGACTATGGGTTCAAAGGCTAGCGGTCGGATGGCTTACTTGGGAATTAACTAAGTCTGGATTTTGGCTAGGGGCAATAGCATTTGCTGATCTATTTCCAGTTGTCATATTTGGCCTTTTTGGCGGAGTTATTGCTGATAAATATAATCGGAAATTGATCCTTCTGTTTGGTCAATCTCTTTCTCTTTGTCAGGCTATTCTACTTTGGATTTTAACTAGCTTTGGATTAATAGAAATTTGGTCTTTATTTTCTCTTGCTCTCTTTCAAGGGCTCGTAGTAGCGAGTATTCAGTCAGCAAGATTATCTCTAATTCCTTCTTTGGTGCAAAAAGAAGATATTGGGGGGGCCGTAGCTATCAGTGCAGTCATATTCAATATAGCTCGTTTTATAGGTCCGGGAATAGCGGGAATAATAATTGCTTTCTTTGGTATAGCAACGGCCTTTGCTTTTAACGCAGTAACTTTTTTATCTCTTATAATAGCTCTTTTGTTTATAAATATTCGTCCACAGTTAAGTGAAATAAATAATGAAGGCAACATATTTAATTCTGTTAAAAATGGAATTTATTATTCATTCAGGCATCCTGCAATTAGTCCATTACTGATGTTGATGGCTTTTGCATCTATATTGGCTAGGCCAGTTATGGAACTATTGCCTGCTTTTTCTGATTCTATTTTTTATATGGGATCAGATGCCTTGGCGTTACTTACATCCTCAGCTGGATTGGGTGCATTAGTGGCAGGATTATGGCTTGCACAAAGAAGATCTCCAA
>CAZHAN010000032.1:0-10021 GCA_964530575.1 uncultured Rhizobiaceae bacterium
CAGGTAGCTCAGTTGGTAGAGCAGAGGACTGAAAATCCTCGTGTCGGTGGTTCAAGTCCGCCCCTGGGCACCAATAATGATATTTAATCACCAAAACTGGCATGTTGATTAAATTTGTTAAGCAGCGTTCTCCATTTCTTTAGCCCATTTTCCCAGCGAGGCTGCTGAGTTCATTTGGGCTCGGTGAGAAAGAACTCTTTGGCCAGAATCAAAGTTTTCAGATTTTCCAGCCCAAGTATGAAGAGCAGAATGCTGAAGTGCACGACCATATGAGTAACTTAGATGCCATGGAAGAGTGACTCCTTGATTCATTGCGTTAAGGTGTGCAGTGGCAATTTCTTCAGATTGACCACCCGAAAGAAAGGCAATGCCTGGAACTGCTGAAGGGACTCGTTTTTTTAATGTCCTTACAGTCCACTCAGCTACTTGCTCCACACTTGCTTGCTGAGGGCAATCCATTGCTGAAATAACCATATTTGGCTTCAGAACCATCCCCTCAAGGAGAACTCCTTGATTAATCAAAGCATTAAAAACAACTTGCAGTGTTTCTTCAGTTACATCTTTGCAAGTTTCTATTGTATGGGTACCATCCATAAGGACCTCTGGCTCAACGATTGGAACTAATCCAGCCTCTTGAGCAAGCGCTGCGTAACGGGCAAGGGCATGTGCATTTACATCAATACATTTTTTGCTTGGAATTCCATCTCCAATGGTTATTACTGCCCTCCATTTAGTAAATTTAGCCCCTAGATCAACATATTCGTTCAGGCGGTCTCTAAGGCCATCTAGTCCTTCAGTAATTTTTTCATTAGAGGAGCCTGCAAGAGGCATTGCTCCAGTATCGACCTTGATACCTGGCATAATATCTTGAGATTGCAATATATTAACAAAAGTACGGTCATCTGATGCACTCTGACGAATTGTTTCGTCATAGAGAATAGCTCCTGAAATTGTGGCGCCCAAGTTGGGGGTAGTAAATAACATCTCTCTATAAGTTCTACGGTTATCTACGGTCTGTGCTACATTTACGCTAGCAAGTCGTTTATCCGCAGTCCCGCTACTTTCATCGGCCGCAAGAATTCCTCTGCCGTCTGCAACCATCTTGATAGCAACGTTCTCCAATTCTGCTGAATTCATTTGTTTCTATTTCCCCTTTAGCTCGGTTTTGGCTATAGCCAATTATTATCATTAAAATAAAACTGCTTATTTCAGTACCCGTTCCGGGAGCAGGATTCAAGCATGCCTTCTCCACTTGATCAAATAATTAAATGGGGCATTTATTCTAGTAAGTCTAGTGTTTCCCAAAAATATCAAGTATTTTTCCCGGATTCATGATTTGATTTGGGTCTATAGCTCTTTTTATTAACCTCATTAATCTAATTTCAGATTCTGAATATAATCGTCTAAGTTCATCTACTTTAGCTATTCCAATCCCATGCTCCGCACTAATACTTCCTCCAAAATCAATTACTATATCATTGACAAGTTTAGTGAATCTATCCCGTTCATCGAGAAATTTAGTGACGTCACTATTTGATGGCTGAGTTATGTTAAAATGAAGGTTTCCATCTCCGAGGTGACCAAAAGCTATAATTCTTGCCTTTGGTGTAATTCTTTTAATTTTTGAGCTCGCAATATTAATAAACTCTTCAATTTTTCCTGATGGTAGCGAAATATCATGCTTGATACTCCCTCCTTCTTTGGTTTGGGCTTCAGGTATAATTTCTCTTAGCTTCCATAGGTCTTTAGCTTGAGTATTTGATTGTGGAATTACTGCATCAAGGATTGTCCCTTGATCAATAAGCTCAGAAAAAGAATTTTCAATGGTATGATTTAAATTTGACTTTTCACCATCGTGAAACTCCATAAGGAGATTCCAGGGATAATTTTTTTGAAATGGAGAGCGGATTTTTTCAAAATGTTCAATACAGAGACTAATTGCATTTTCAGAGATAATTTCACATGCAACCATTCTATTGCCTGTGGCTTGCTGAAGTGAATTCATCGTTGCTAGTGCATTTTCAATTGACGATATTGCTGCAATCACAGTTGCTTTTTGTTTTGGTGCAGGAAATAAGCGTAGAGTTGCTGCGGTAATAATACCAAGAGTACCTTCGGAGCCAACAAATAATTGTTTAAGGTCATAGCCACTATTATCTTTTGTTAAAGATCTTAATCCATTCCAAAGGCTTCCGTCGGGAAGAACAACCTCCAGTCCTAAGGTAAGGGCCCTAGTGGTGCCATAACCAACTACATGTATTCCACCCGCATTTGTTGCAAGATTACCTCCAATTTGACAGCTTCCCTCAGCGCCTAAGCTGAGGGGAAAAAGACAATTAGCTTCTTCTGCTACATTTTGAATGTGAGACAGAACTGTTCCTGCTTCAGCTGTTATAGTTAGGGCGCTTCGATCTAGGTCTCTTACTCGATTCATTCTGGAAAGATTGACAATTATCTGACTTCCATCTTGATTTGGGACAGAGCCTCCAACAAGCCCAGTGTTTCCACCTTGTGGTACTATCCCAACATTATTATTAGAGCAAATTTTCACTATTTGCATAATCTCATTGGTTGATTCAGGCTGAAGGATAGCTGCAGCGGATCCTCGGTATCTGTTTCTATATTCATTAAGGAAGGGTTCCATCGATTCTTTTTGAATCCAACCACTTTCACCTACAATAGATCTAAGTCTTTGAAGGACAGAAGTATTCGGATGAATATTTATTGAATTGTTGTTTTCCATAAGTAGTTTATTATGCCTGATCAAAATAAATTCAAGATTATTTAATTTTCGTTGTTGCCCTTTTTAAGCGATCGTTGATGGCTACTCCTAAGCCAATATTTGGTATCGGACCAACTGCAATAGATTTAATATTCTTAGTATCTAACTCTCTAAGATACGCATATAGATTTGAAGCTGCTTCAGAAAGGTCTCCTTTAGTACTTAGATTGAGAGAAATTTCAGCTCCCTTTGGGAAGTTTTCTCCGAAACACAGTAGCGCCTCTCCTGAAGCAAGGGCTTTGGCATTCATTCTAAGGTTTGCTTTGGGAGCATAATGGGCTTCTAACATTCCTGGACTTAGGAGTTTCCCCTTAGGAGGGGATGTTATTGGAACATTGATCAGATCTTCAATCTCTGTCTGGGAAATTGCTCCAGGTCTCAGTATGGATATAGAATTATTTTTTGTCATAATTACAGTTGATTCTATGCCAAATTGACAAGGGCCTGAGTCAATAATCAATGCTATTTTACGATTAAGGTCTTTAAGGACGTGTGAAGCTGTTGTTGGACTTATTCTTCCGGATCTATTTGCGCTTGGTGCAGCTATAGGCACCTCAGCTGATTTTATAATATCAAGCGAAGTCGAGTGAGCCGGAACCCTTAATGCAATAGTAGATAAGTTGGTCGTTATTGAAGGGGCTAATCTTGTGTTCTGCCTCAAAGGGAGAACAATAGTTAGGGGTCCTGGCCACAAGGAATCAGCTAAAATATGTGCATTATCATCAAATAATCCGTATTTTTCAGCTATGGATTTGCTTGCCAGGTGAACAATTAAGGGATTATTAGGGGGTCGCCCTTTTGCTTGATAGATTTTTTTTATAGCCAAGTCGTTGGTTGCATCTGCACCTAATCCATAGACAGTTTCGGTAGGAAAAGCGACCAACTCCCCATCTCTTATGACTTTCCCGGCTAAGGCTATATTTGCCTTAGTTGCAGCTAGAAGCTGAGTATTTTTAAATGTTTGCCTTAAATCCACCAATTATTCCTTACGGGTTTAATAAATTTTAAGTATCGTCACATAATTAGAAATCGCAAGCTTACGTTTTGATTATTGGAATATGATCAAAATGACGTGTACCATAGATTAAGAAAGGATGGCGCTATGTCTGAAAATAATTGGCTAAATTCTTATCCAGAAGATATTAGCTGGAATGCTGAAATTCCAGCAAGCTCTTTAAATTCTCTGATTAAAGATTCTGTAGAAAAATTTCCTCAAAAATCTTGTATTGATTTTCTTGGAAAAAAATACACTTACTCAGAACTTGATAATTTAATAGATAGGGCTGCTAAAGGTTTTCAGATGTTGGGCTTGACTAGAGGCACTCGAGTAGGACTGTTTCTTCCAAATTGCCCTCAATTTGTAATTTCATTTTTTGGTATTTTACGCGCAGGGGGAGTAGTGGTTTCGTATAGCCCTTTGTATTCTGAAAGCCAAATCCAACATCAAATAAAAGACTCTGGCACCGAAATGATGGTGACTTTAGGTTTAGAGGCTTTATATCCAAAGATTCGTCCGTTAGTTAATGGCTCCCCGCTTAAGAAATTAATTATCGGAACAATGCAAGAGGTTCTCCCTTTTCCAAAAAGTTTATTGTTTCCAATTCTAAAAAGAAATGACATTTCGCAAGTTAAGAAAGATTCTAGTGAAACTTCTTTTTCTGATCTCCTTGATAACGACGGAATGATTGATGAAATTAGTTGTGATCCACTTTCGGATATTGCAGTACTTCAATACACGGGAGGAACAACTGGTGTTCCTAAGGGCGCAATGTTAACTCATTCAAATCTTTATTCTAACTCATACCAAGCGATGCTTTGGATGTCGGGCGTTGAGTTAGGAACAGAAAGAATGTTAGGTGCATTACCATTTTTTCATATCTTTGCATTATCCATGGTGATGAATTTTAGTTTGTTAATTGGTGGTGAAATTTTAATGCACCCACGATTTGATCTTAAGGCAGTTTTGAAGGATATAGATAAGAAAAAACCAACCCTGGTCCCGGGCGTTCCGACAATGTTTGCTGCCATAAATCAGTCACCTCTTTTGTCTAAGATCAATCTTACTTCTATTAAATTCTGTCTATCTGGAGGCGCTCCATTGCCAACAGAGGTAAAAGAAAAATTTGAAAGGCTTTCTAATTGCAAGTTAGTAGAAGGGTATGGATTGACTGAAAGTGCACCTGTTGCAACTTGTAATCCTTTGTATGGAGAAAACAAAAAAGCTTCAATAGGGATACCTCTTCCTAGAACTGAAATTAAGATAACAGATCCAGATGAGCCTAATAAAGTTATGAATACTGGCGATAGAGGTGAAATTTGTATTAAAGGGCCACAGGTCATGAAAGGTTATTGGATGAAAGAAGAGGAAACAACCAAGACTATTAACAATGGTTATCTACGAACTGGTGATATAGGGTATATGGATCATGAGGGATATGTATTTCTTATAGATAGAATTAAAGATTTAATTTTAGTTAGTGGATTTAATGTTTATCCTCGAAATATTGAAGAAGCAATCTATCAACATGATGCTGTTGCTGAGGTAATAGTTATTGGTATACCTGATGATTTGAAAGGACAATCTGTCAAGGCATTTATAAAGCTAGAATCTGGAAAATCTGTCTCAGAAGATGATTTGCTTCATTTTCTTTCTTCAAGACTAGGGCGTCATGAAATTCCTAAATCAATAGAATTTCGAGAAGAACTTCCAAAGACCCTTGTGGGTAAATTATCCAAAAAGGAGCTTGTTGAGGAAGAAATCAGAAAAAATGAACTCTCAAAGAAGGGTGAGGTAAATTAAATTATAGGAAAATTATGACAAAAAAGATTAAAGAAATTCCAGCCGAGATCCGTCGCATGAGTTTTGAGCAAGCATTAAGTGAGCTTGAGGGAATTGTTGAGCAGCTTGAGAGTGGGGAGGTTGACCTAGAGGAATCTATTTCAACATACACAAGAGGAAATATGCTTAAAAGACATTGTGAAGCGAAATTGGCTGATGCAAAAGAAAAAATTGAGCAAATAGACTTAGCTACCGATGGCAGCATAAAGATAACTCCAATAAACAGAAGTTAGGTTTTTTTTATGACTTCTTATGTTGGCGAGTCAGAGGATTCATCAGAAATAGAAATTGCTGCATCTGAAGTAGAAATTATTTTGGACGAGCTTCTCTCTCTGCCAGATGGGCCTGAAAAAATTCTGTACGAAGCAATGCGTTATGCAGTCTTAGCTCCTGGAAAAAGAATACGTCCTGTAATGGTTATGGCTAGCTCCTCATTATTTGATGTTGATAAACAATCATCTTTACGTGTAGCTGCTGCAGTAGAATTTATTCATAGCTATTCATTAGTTCATGATGATTTGCCTTGCATGGACAACGACGATCTTCGCCGTGGACAACCATCAACTCATATAAAATTTGATGAAGGCACTGCAGTTTTGGTGGGTGATAGTCTAATACCCTTAGCTTTTGAGGTTATTGCACACCCAAATACACATGCTGATCCAAAAGTCCGCAGTGATCTTGTTTATAATCTCTCTAAGGCTGTTGGGGGGCTTGGAATGGCTGGAGGTCAGGCGATTGATATGTCCACCCAGGAAGATTCAGTAGATCTTGGAACAATTACAAGGCTTCAGCAACTTAAGACGGGTGCTTTAATCTCGTTTGCATGCGAATCGGGGGCTATTTTAGCAAGCGCTCCCAGTAAGCTTCGACATGCGTTGCATGCATTTGCCCACGATTTAGGGCTTGCATTTCAAATTTCTGATGACTTGCTTGATGTTGAAGGCGATCAATCGCTACTTGGCAAAAGGGTTGGTAAAGATATTCGTGCTGGAAAGGCAACCCTTGTTTCTTTGCTGGGTGTTGAAAGAGCTAGAACTCAAGCAGAAATTTTAGCATCTCAGGCAGTAATGCACTTAGATCCATTTGGAAAAGATGCTGATTTTTTGAAAAAAATTGCAATGTATGTAATTGATCGAAATAAATAATGATTAATTTGGTTGATGACATGCAAGGTTCTTCTAATAAGATAAAAGCAAAGAAGGAACGTTTAGATTTGTTTTTATTGAGAAATAAATTAGCCAATTCCCGAGCTAGTGCATCAGCTATGATAATGGCAGGAAAAGTGTATGCTGGGGAAATTCGGCTTGAAAAACCTGGTCAACTTGTCCATCCAGAAACTAAAATTGAGATTCGTGGTGACGCACACCCTTGGGTTAGTCGCGGTGGTGTAAAGTTGGAACGTGCAATAGATCACTTTAATTTTAATGTAGATAGTAAAGTTTGTTTAGATATAGGTGCATCAACCGGGGGCTTTACTGACGTATTGCTTTTTAAGGGAGCTTCAAGGGTGTATTCAGTTGATGTAGGATATGGTCAGTTAAATTGGAAATTACGCAATGATGATCGAGTTGTAGTATTAGAGAAAACTAATGCAAGATATTTGTCAGACGCCCATGTTCCTGAGCTTATAGATTTACTTGTATGTGATGTAAGTTTTATTGGACTCCAAACAATTCTTCCAAATCCAATGTCTCTTGTCCCAAGAGGAGGCTTATTAATTGCTCTTATTAAGCCTCAATTTGAAGTTGGTCGAGGCCATGTGGGAAAAGGTGGGATTGTTCGCGATTCAAAATTACATCAAGAAGTTTGTAACACTCTAGATACTTGGCTTACTAGCGTTGGTTGGAATGTTAAGGGCATCATAGAAAGCCCCATAGTTGGCTCAAAAGGAAATCGTGAGTTTCTTATAGCTGCAGAATTTAAGCTTACGTAATTATTTTCCTGTTAAAGCCCGATGCTGAAGCATATGATCAGCTAGAACGCATGCAACCATTGCCTCTCCAACAGGAACAGCACGGATTCCGACGCACGGATCGTGGCGACCCTTAGTTGTGATTTCTGTATTTTTACCCAATTTAGTTATCGTTTTTCTTTTTATAGGGATGCTTGAGGTTGGTTTTACTGCAAAGCGGATGATTATTTCTTGCCCAGTGGATATTCCACCAAGAATTCCTCCAGCATTATTTGATAAAAATTTAGGATTTTTGTTATTCGAAGAGCGCATTTCATCTCCATTTTCACTTCCAGATAGTCTTGCAGCCTCGAATCCAGCACCAATTTCAACTCCTTTTACAGCATTGATCCCCATCATTGCAGAAGCAAGATCAGCATCTAGCTTTCCATATATTGGTGAGCCAAGGCCTGCGGGAATTCCACTAACGCTTATTTGGACTATGGCACCAACTGAAGATTTATTTTTTCTGATCTTATCCAAATAAGGTGCCCATTCAGAGGCTGCTAATCGATCTGGACAAAAGAAGGGATTTTTTAAAATTTCAGACCAACTCCATTTAGATTTATTTATTCCAAGCTCACCAACTTGAATTAATGCTCCTCGAATTTTGATTTTTTTCCCAAGGATAAACCGTGCGATTGCTCCTGCAGCTACACGGGCAGCTGTTTCCCTTGCTGATGCTCTGCCTCCACCTCGATAATCCCTAATCCCATATTTTTTTTCATAAGTGTAATCTGCATGTCCTGGCCTAAACTTGTCCGCAATTAATGAGTAATCTTTTGAGCGTTGGTCTGTATTTTCTATAATCATACTGATTGGAGAGCCTGTACTTTTTCCGTCAAAAACCCCAGAGAGAATTTCTATTTGATCTAGTTCTTTTCTTTGAGTAACAAACTTCGAAGTTCCTGGACGACGAAGATCTAATTGATTCTGAATATCATTTATTGCAATAGTGATTCCAGGAGGCACTCCGTCGACAACACATCCTATAGATGGTCCGTGACTTTCCCCCCAAGTTGTGAATCGAAATAGTCTTCCAAATGTGTTATTTGACATAATTTTCCATATTTTGGGTTAGTCTACCGAATCTATATCTGGCGCATCTGGTCGTTTCATTCCATTGATATTATATCCTGAATCGACGTGGTGGATTTCTCCCGTTACTCCTCTTGATAAATCGCTTAGTAGATAAACGGCAGAATCTCCAACTTCATCAATAGTAACATTCCTTTTTAGGGGTGAATTTAATTCATTCCATTTAAGTATATACCTGAAATCACCAATTGCTGAAGATGCTAAGGTTCTAATGGGCCCTGCAGAAATTGCGTTTACTCTAATATTTTTTCCTCCTAAGTCCATAGATAAATAACGAACGCTTGCCTCAAGGGCTGCTTTAGCTACTCCCATTACATTATAATGGGGCATATATTTTTCAGCACCAAAGTAACTTAGGGTTAAAATACTTCCGCCATTTTGCATTAGTTTTTCAGCTCGATTGCAGACTGAGGTAAATGTAAAGCAACTTGTATTTAGTGACTGAAGAAAATTTTCTTCAGTTGTGTCCACATATCTACCCTTAAGTTCTTCCTTTTTAGAGAATGCTATTGCATGAACAAGGAAGTCTAAATTTGTCCACTGTTCTTTAATATTAGAAAATAAATTATCAAGGGAAGAAGGATCTGTAGCGTCACAAGGTATTATGGATGATGACCCTAAAGATTCTGCAAGAGGTCTGACCCGTTTCTCAAGAACTGGACTTTGACATGTAAACGCAAGGTCAGCACCATATTCAGCTGCCTTTTTGGCAATTCCCCAGGCTAACGAGTGGTCGTTTGCAACACCCATAATTAGCCCCTTTTTTCCTGCCAATATTTTTGCTTGGTCAGACATATTTTTATCCTTAGATTTCATTAGATATTAGAAGACAACTCTATTTTAATTGGAACTACAAATATTTCGTAGGCTTTTTTTATTTTTTATTTGTGGTCAGGGGTAAAATTTGGCTTTTTACTTCAGGTATTGGAACTGCTAAGGCTGTACTTTTAGAGGTAGATTCGGGCAATAAAGAACGGCTGTTCAGAGCTCTTTTAGCTGCCAAACCATTATTAAGGGTGATATCATGAAGAATTGCTTTTAAGCGCTCATATGCAGGATCATGCCCGTTTTTTAAAGATGCTGTATAGCTCTTCAAGGCTTCAGTGATATTTTTTTGCACTCCTAACCCGCTTTCAAGCATGAGTCCTAATTGAAATTGAGCTATTGGATTTTGCTGATTAGCTGCAAGTACAAATAATTCATATGCTATCTTATAGTTTTGATTAATTCCATTTCCCATAAGATACATTTCGCCAAGCTTAGTTAGTGCAAATTGATCGCCTTGATCGGCAGATTTTTGCAACCAAAATACAGCTCTTTTATAATTAAGATTAACTCCATGGCCATT
>CAZHAN010000033.1:0-9928 GCA_964530575.1 uncultured Rhizobiaceae bacterium
AAATTTCAGAGAGGGAATTGTCTATTATTGATCTTGGACAAAGTTTAAATATTAACATCGCTAAATTCTATAGTCCGCCCATGTTAATGGGTGAAAAGAGGTGTGATCTTCATCCACGCTGGAATCGCAATGGAACTGCTATTGCAGTGGATTCTGCTCACGAGGGTAAAAGGGGATTATTTATTTTGGACCTAAATCATTGAAAAATTTGTGCACTATAGGTGCTAGAGGAGGTAGCGAAGGATTGCCGGAGAAGAATCTTAAAATTTTTTGTGGGAAGCCATTAATTGTTTGGAGCATTGAACAAGCACTAGAAACACCTGAGATTAATAGCGTTATCGTATCAACTGATTCTCCTAATATAGCAGAAGTAGCTATATCTGCAGGCGCAAATGTACCATTTTTAAGGCCGGATAATCTGTCTTCCAGTGAAGTGGGAAAATTTCAAGTATGGCAGCACGTATTAGAGTACTGCTCGAAGAATAACAATATTGAATATGAATACTTAGTAGACTTGGATTGTACCAATCCTTTAAGAGATTCTTCAGATATTTCTGCCGCAATCGCCCTGTATAATAAACGTGCTTCTGATGGAGTGGATGCTGTATTTAGTGTTTGTCCAGCTAGAAAGAATCCATATTTTAATCTTGTGGAGCCTAATAAAAATGGTTCATTGAGGATTTCTAAGGAAACTCCCGGAAATGTGGTTCGCCGTCAGGACTCGCCTTTAGTTTTTGAACACGTTGCTAGTATTTATGTTCTTTCTCCGGAATATCTAAGAACTGCAAATCATCTTCTTGATGGCAACGTTATAGGTTATAATATTGGTGTAGAAAAATCTTTGGATATTGATTCTGAATTTGATTTTCAATTAGTTGAATTTCTTTTTAAAAAAAATAGGGGATATAAATGATGGCTCCCTTTAACCTAAAAGGTAAACGAATTCTCTTAGTGGGTGCTACTGGGGTGTTGGGGTCAGCATTCTCGAGGGGTCTGAAATCTGCAGGTGCATCGCTGATAATAGCTGACCTTAAAACTACTTCAATAGATAAAATTGCTTCTGAGTTAGCTTTAGAATCACTATATATAGATGTAACTAACGAGAAGTCAGTCATTGAATCTATTTCTACTGCGGCTTCAGTTCTTGGAAGTCTTGATGGGGTAGTTAGTAATGCTGCCATAACATCTGAGAGTCTTATGGGATCGCAAAGTATTTTTTCAAAGCTTGAGGATTATCCGCTTGAGGATTGGAAGAAAACAATTGATGTAAATCTTTCAGGGACATTCTTAGTTGCCCGTGAGGCAGGACGTATAATGAAAATAAGTGGTGGCGGTAGTATCGTCTTAACTTCGAGTATCTATGGTGTGGTTGGCCCAGACCACAACATTTATGAAGGTCAATCATTTCAGTCCTTCCCCGGTTATTCTGCTAGTAAGGCTGGAATTATTGGTTTAACAAAGTGGCTTGCTACATGGTGGGCCAAAGATGGTATTAGAGTGAATGCACTTTCTCCTGGTGGGGTAATTAATAATCAACCTAATGATTTTGTTGATAGATATTCTGAGCGTACTCCTCTCGGAAGAATGGCTGAGCCAGACGATCTAACTGGCGCACTTTTATTTTTACTAAGTGATTCATCATCATATTGTACTGGACAAAATCTAATTATTGATGGTGGACTAACTGCTTGGTAAGAAGATTAGGATTAATAAATGAACGAAATTAATTTTGCTGGACGTAAGGTAGGAAAAAATTATCCCCCTTTAATTATTCCTGAAGTGGGCATCAATCACGAGGGGGATATTTCAAAAGCTAAGGAATGTGTTGATGCTGCAGTAGAGGCAGGTGCTGAAATTATTAAATTTCAGTGTCACATAACTGAAGAAGAAATGGTTCCTACAAATATGACTCCAGGAAAAATTTCTTCAGAAAAATTATGGGATATTATCAAGCGCTGTGAGCTTACTGAGGACGAGGAGATAGAAATACAAGAATATTGTTCTAAGCGAAATATAATTTACTTATCTACCCCTTTTAGCAGAAAAGCAGCTGATAGACTTCAAAAAATGAATGTTTCTGCATTTAAGATTGGTTCTGGGGAATGTAATAATTTACCTCTTATTTTGCACATTGCTAAAATGGGAAGACCATTAATTATTTCAACAGGAATGAACGATATAGAGCAAATACAAAGAACAGCTAGTTTAGTATCTAGTCAGGGAGTTCCTTTTGCACTAATGCATTGTACTAGTATTTACCCTACCCCATCTGATAAAGTTCGGTTGGGGGCTATCACACAATTGATAGATTTGTTTCCAGATAACCCAATAGGTTTTTCTGATCACTCATTGGGTATATGGATATCGATGGCCAGTACTGCTCTTGGAGCATCTATTATTGAAAAACACTTTACCCTTTCAAGGTCATGGCCTGGACCAGATGTACCAATTTCGATTGAACCAAATGAACTAAAAGATTTGATAGAAGCCTCAAAATTAATTTGGACTGCTAGAGGGGGATCTAAAACGATATTAGAGGAAGAGCAACCAGTAATTGATTTTGCCTATGCGACTGTTGTTTCTATTGCCCCTATACAAAAAGGGGAAGAACTTAATCTGAATAATATTTGGGTCAAACGTCCTGGTACAGGTCCGATATTGGCAGATAAATTAGATGGAATTATTGGTCGTACTGCCGCGCGAGATATACAGGTGGATAGTCATCTTAGTCCTCTAGATATTAAAGAATTTGAATGAGGGTAGTTGTAACCGGGGCTTCAGGATTTATTGGAGCAAACCTTATTAAAACACTTTCTCAAGATGCTCAATTTGAGGTCATAGCTGTTAGTCGTCAGAAAATATCAACATCGTCAAAAATTAACAATTATTTAGTTGATGATTATCAAAACTCTCCGGATGGAGATGTTTTAATACATCTTGCAGAAAATCCAAATATTTTTAAAAGAATAATTTCTGATGATGATAAGCTTGTAACAAGCCTTCTTAGAGGAAGATATGACTTTTCGATATATATATCATCTCAGTTAATGTATGGAGATAAATCTGAATTTCCACATTCCCCTTCTGAGAAAGTTATCCCTTATAACAATTATACTACTAATAAATATAATAAAGAATCTCAATTTTTATCTTTTGGAGGATTGGTAGTTCGCTTAGCAAATGTTTATGGATATGACATGGATAGTTCAACAGTGATTTCAGAAATACTTTCCCAGATACCTGGAAAAGGACCAATTAATATTAAAAATGAATCTGCTATACGAGACTTTATTTGGATAGAGGATGTAGGACTTGGGTTGGCATCTCTATTAAAGAAACCTACACCAGGTATATTTAATTTAGGAACAGGTATTGGAACTTCTATAAAAAACATTGCATTGATGTGTTTGAAAAATTCCGGGGATTTTTCTAGGCATATAGTAAGTGATAAGGGAAATTCTTCGACAATTGTATTAGATATTGAAAAAACTATTAAAAAATTTAATTGGAAACCTGCTGTAACTATTTCAGATGGATTATCTAGGCTTGTTAGGAATAAATTATGATTAAGAGGACAATAGGTGTCTTTACAGGGAATCGGGCTGAGTATGGCCTTCAACTGCCCATTATTAGAGCAATTGAATCACATCCTGAACTTTGTTATCGCTTAATCGTTTCAGGTGGACATCTAGATGAAGATTTTGGGAGGACTCTTTCAGAAATTGAGCTAGATGGAATTGAAGTTTATGACGAAGTTAAGATTTTAATGGATGAAACTGTCTCCTATGCTACTCCTCAAGCTATTGGAACAGGGATAGTTTCTATTGCAAAGACTTTATCAGTTTTAAATCCTGATATTTTTTTAGTATATGCAGATCGTTATGAAGGTTTTGCAGCTTTAGTAGCCGCAACCCAAATGAATATACCTACTGCACATATAGAAGGTGGAGATATAACCGAAGGAGGAGCGTTGGATGATTCAATTCGCCATGCAATGACTAAACTAGCACATCTTCATTTTACAACTAACCAAGAAGCTACAAATAGAATCATTGCAATGGGGGAAGAAGAATGGCGTGTGAAGACAGTTGGGTTTCCTGCAATTGACCTAATCGTTGAAGGTGATTTTTCGTCTAAGGAGATTCTTCTGGAAAAATTTGATTTAGATTTAGACAGACCAATAATAATTTATACTCAACATTCAGTTACTACTGAATATAAGAAGGCTCAGTCTCAAATAGAACCAGCCCTGCTAGCATTAGGAAAATTGGGTTCTGAAGGAGCCCAAGTCATAATTACTTATCCAAACAATGATGCTGGAGGATTAAGTATTATTAAGTCATTACAGGAATCTATGAGTCAATCACCAGCAGGAGTTCAACTGTACCCATCATTGGGAAGACAAAATTATCATGGCCTTTTATCACTAGCCAGAGATAGAGCTCGAGTTGTTTGTGCAGGTAATTCTTCATCAGGTATTAAGGAAACGCCTGCATTTGGGTGTCCTTCTATTAATATAGGTAGCAGGCAGGACGGAAGGCTGAGGGCTGAAAACGTCCTGGATGTAGGATATAATGAAAATGAAATATATTCTGCAATATATACCGGAATAAATGATGAGAGTTTTCGTGATAGATGCAGAAATTGTGAGAATCCTTATGGCATAGGTGATGCTGGAAAGAAGATAGCTGATATTCTTGCGGCTATACCTCTTGGACAGGATTTTATTCGTAAACGTATGACAATTCATGGGTCTCAATAGTGTCAGATTCAATTACATTAGATAAAGAGGCTACAGTTCGTGATGCGATTCAGGCCATTGAATCCTCACGAATGTCATTAGCAGTAATGCTTCATCATGATGGTAAAATTAAGGGGACCATCACTGATGGAGATGTGCGACGTGCTTTGTTAGCAGGTCATGGCTTAGAGGATTCAGCTGATGTTGCTATTAACCAAAATCCGATTATTGCAAGCATATTTAGTTCAGAGAGAGAGTTAAATAAGATTTTTTTAGACAATTTGATAGAAGCAATACCTTTAGTAGATGCATCAAATAAATTTGTCCGAGTTGCTCATGTAAGTTCTTTTAGATCATTAGAAGAAATTAAATCAACTCTAGAATTTTCTGCTGCAGTAATAATGGCAGGTGGAGAGGGGCAAAGACTTAGACCAATAACTACAACTACACCTAAGCCCATGATAGATGTTGGTGGCATGCCAATTATAGAGAGAATGGTTCGTACTTTGAGTAAGCTAGGGATTCCAAAAATTTATATATCAATTAATTATCAAGGACATTTTATAGAAAATCACTTTCAAAATGGTGATAGTTTTGGGGTTGAAATAGAATATTTAAGGGAATCAGAAAAACTTGGTACAGCAGGGTCCTTATCCTTGCTTCCACAGAAGCCTAAGGGTCCAATTTTAGTTGTTAATGGGGATATTCTCACAGCATCTGATTATGGAAAGCTCCTCTCTCATCATAGGGAAATGAATGCACTCATAACAGTTGGTGCAGTTCAATATCAATTAGATATTCCATTTGGGGTATTAAAAACAAATGGAGCTAAAGTAGAAAGTCTTGCTGAAAAACCAACTCAGCGTGTTCTTTGTAACGCAGGAATATATGTCCTTTCTCCAGATGCTTTGAATATTCTCATTCCAGAAAGGCGAACTGATATGACTGAGTTAATTGAAAATGCAACTATGGATGGGAAAAATGTGGTTGCTTTTCCAATCCATGAATATTGGAGTGATATTGGTTCTCCTCCAGATCTTGAGAAGGCCAGGATAGCAATTTCAAGTGAGTCTGCAGATGTCTAATTTATTTCATGGAAATCATGTCTTAGTAACTGGAGCCGATGGATTTATTGGGAGTCATCTGACTGAGTTACTAGTTTCTAGTGGAGCGAAAGTTAGGGCTTTAGTATATTACAATTCTTGGAACCAAATTGGATGGCTAAATACATTATCAGCAGATATTCTTTCTGACCTTGAAATAATTTCTGGGGATATTCGGGACCCTGATTGTGTTAATAGTGCAGTTGAGGATTGTGCTTATGTATTTCACTTAGCAAGCTTAATTGCAATTCCCTATAGCTATCATGCTCCGCGCAGTTATATTGATACAAATGTTGGTGGTGCTATAAATATTGCTCAGGCTTGTCGTGATTCCGATACATTGGAGCGCTTAGTACACACCTCAACTTCTGAAGTTTATGGAAGTGCGCAAACCATTCCTATCAATGAAAAGCACCCATTAGTTGCTCAATCTCCATATTCAGCCAGTAAAATTGCTGCAGATAAGATTATTGAAAGTTTTAATCTTTCTTTCGGGATTCCAACAGTCATTGCTAGGCCATTTAATACTTTTGGTCCAAGACAAACAGCAAGAGCAGTAATTCCAACTATTGCAAGTCAATTGCTCTCAGGTTGCTCTGAATTACGAGTTGGCTCTTTATCTCCAACTAGGGACTTTGTTTATGTTACTGATACCGCGAATGCACTGATTAGTTTATCACAGTCTGATTCTGTCATCGGAAAAGTCCTTAATATTGGAACTGGAAAAGAATGGTCAATTGAAGAAGTTGTTAATAAATTAATTGAGATAACAGGACATAGTTGTCCAGTTGTATCTGAAGATAATCGTTTTCGCCCTCCATCAAGTGAGGTTAATAGATTGGTAGCGGATACAACACTGATAGGTAGTTATACTTCATGGCAACCTAAAGTTGAATTTCAAGATGGAATTCAACTTACTTTAGAATGGATCAGTGAAAACTTAAAATATTTCAATCCAGGAAGCTATTCTCGATGAATTGTTTATTTTTAACTCAAGGATCTAGCCTAAAATTGTTTCACGGAATCGGACAAAAAATTGCAAATGGAGGTAAGCAAGGTTTTGTTATTGCTGATAGTTGGAATTACAAGAGATGGGTTGAACAAAAACCGGACTTTGAGAACAAAGGGCATGTTATTTTGAAAGAATGGGAAATTACTTCTCAGCGAAACAGGCCATTAAATTATGAATGGATACAAAAACAGTGTGATAGGTTAGATGCTCCTGATTTATTTAATGCCGTAATCTCAGATAGACGCTTATTAATGGGCAAACGATCCACTTACGTTCAGGATTATACGAGACGGTTCAGTGATCAAGAGCTTTATAGTATTTTGGGAGCGGGCATTGAAGCTATTGAGGATATGTTTGATAAAGTTAGTCCTAAGGTAGTTATGGGATTTATTTGTGTAACTTTTCTAGAATACATTGGTTATGTGGTGGCTAGATCAAGAGGAATTCCTTATTTAAATATTCGAACCAGTCGTATTGGAAATCAAATCTTTGCTGCTTCCACTCTTACTGATCCTAGTCCAGAGTTTCAAAAAGCATTTAATTCAATAAACAAAATTAGATCTCCATTAATACAAGATGCAAAGGCTTATATCTCTCAAATACGTCATGGAGAAAGTAAGTATGAAGGTGTGATTTCCCCCTCTAAAAAACCAGCAAAAAATATTTTTCAAAAAAAATCTTTTGCATCTTCAGCTCTAAATTTTTCAAAGAATATTTTTTCATATAAATTTGGTAATTTTGGTAGTGATAATCACAGTTCTGGATTAATAGAACCTTTAATTTATCAAGTTTTTTTTAATAAAATTAGAGCATATCAAGCTGACAGATTATTATCTTCAAAATATGTTACTCCCAAAGATATGAGTGGTCATAGATATGCATTTTTCCCCCTTCATACGGAGCCAGAAGTTTCACAGCTATTATATGGGAGACCATTTGTTAATCAGCTTGAGTTAGTTAGAATTATAGCTTTTAGCCTTCCTGCGGATATGACATTAATTATTAAGGAACATCCTTGGATGATTGGGAAGAGAAAAATTAGCACATACAAAAAATTTTTAAACATACCCAGAGTTTGTTTTGCAAACCCTTCTATTTCTGCACGTGAATTTATAGTTGAATCAGATCTTGTAACTGTTTTAACAAGTTCAGTTGGATTGGAAGCTACAATTTTAGGAAAACCAGTTCTTACTTTTGGACATGTGCCGTTTAATATTCTTTCGGAAAGTATGGTTAAAAAAGCTACGGATTTAACACAGCTTTCGAGCATAATTATAGAATTATTAGATAATTATAAAAAAATTGAGGAAGAGATTGAAAATTATATAGCTGCAGTTTTATCAACTTCTGTATCAGTTAATCTTTACTCAGTTTTATTAGGTAGAGAGAATGTTCATTCAATTGGAAATAAGAATTATGAAGCGGACTTGTCAATTCTTTCAGATTATATCCAAAATATATTAAGTTCAAAAACAAAAAAAACTAATAATTTTCAATCGAATATATAGCAAAAGTGAGTTCCATTATCAGAATAGCTTATATTTCTGACGCAACTATTCCTTCAAGGCTTGCAAATTCTGTGCATGTTATGAAGATGTGCCGAGCCTTCGCAGATCTAGGGCTTGAGGTAACCCTTTGTGCTTTAAAGGGGCCTGGGGACTATAGAAGTCCCTTTGCTTTATACGGCGTAAGAAAAAATTTTAAAATTAAATATATGCCAAAATTATTATACAAAGGGCCATTTTTTCGCTCTGTTTACTTTGTATTGTCAATTTTTAGAAGCTCTATTGATCTAGTATATACACGATCTCTTTATACAATGGCTATTTCATCCTTATTTGGCAAGTCCGTTGTAATTGAGATGCATGCTAAGTTTATTAATTGGAAAATTACTAAAAAATTATTATTCAAATTTTCTCTAAGCACTGGGAATATTAAGGGTGTGGTAGTGATTTCAGAACCTCTTAGAGATTATTTTTGTAATATGCTCAATATAAACGATAATCAAATCATTATTGCTCATGATGCTTCAGATTTAATTGGTGAGTCTGTTACTCCTGTATCGATAAAAAATAAAAATAGAATTTCAGTGGGGTACGTCGGACAACTTTTTTCTGGTAGAGGAGTGGAATTAATATTTGGTTTATCTAAACGGCTCCCTGATGCAGACTTTCACATTGTAGGAGGGCTTGAGGAAGATATTAATTATTGGAAAGTACAAACAAAAAATCAAAAAAATATTATTTTTCATGGTTTTGTTGATGCAGTTAAAACCTCTTCTTATTTGAAAGCTTTTGATATTGTTTTAGCCCCTTATCAGTCAAAGGTAACAATTTTGGGAGAAGGAGATTCTTCTGAGTGGATGTCACCAATGAAATTATTTGAATATATGGCAGCCGGAACTGCAATAATAGCATCTGATTTACCTGCTATACGCTCTATTCTTGAAGAAAATAAAACTGCCTTACTTTGTAAACCTGATAGCCTTGATTCATGGTATAATGCAATCTTATTCCTTCAGTTAAATTCAGAATTTCGTTTAGGTCTTGGAAAAAATGCAAAAGAGAAACATTCTAAAAATTATACTTGGGATCAGCGGGCTGAGAGAATATTCTCTTGGTTAAAATAAGTGGCTAGGATGGAAAATAGTAATCCACAAAACTCTAATGTAACTGATATTGGTGAAGCCTTCGAAAAGGCTTCTAACATTTCAGAATTTCTTCAGGTGTGGCTTTCAAATGATTGTTTGGATGGAAAGTCTGCTAAAGCATTTGATGCTTACTATGGTGGATATCGAGATAATTTCCCTCTCCGAATGCAGAAAGTATATTCTAATCAGATAATAGAGGCACAAGAAATAGTTCGCTCTCGACCAAACCTCAATGTTCTAGAGGTTGGTTGTGGTTTAGGAACTGAAAGTCTTTGGCTTGCGATGTCTGGTGCGAGAGTTACAGGTATAGATCTTAGGGAAGATAGATTGGAAGGGGCAGTAAATAGATCACTTTTTCTTCAAAAACATACTGGACGCAAGCTTGAGTGCAATTTTAAATTAAGCTCTCTTCTCGATATTCC
>CAZHAN010000034.1:0-9865 GCA_964530575.1 uncultured Rhizobiaceae bacterium
CAATACTGAGCCCATTTCTCTAATAGTTCAAATCTATTCGGAATCTACCAAGGGTGGATGGTAAAGTAGTTGTTAAGCGATGTTTAAATCTCATGTTTGTGATCCTTACTTATAACTATGCTTATAACTATCGAAGCCTACTTATAACTATACTTATAACTATTATTTATCGATAATATCAGACGGTTAAAGACTGAACAGAGGATATACTTAGGGTTTCTGCGGGTTTTGAGTTATTAAGGAAGATGGGAAAAGGTGAGGGAAGTCAATGGTTTGGCGGAAGGAGTGGGATTCGAACCCACGGTACGACAAGCGCACAACGGTTTTCGAAACCGCCCCGTTCGGCCACTCCGGCACCCTTCCAATCTGAGAATTTAGCTACTCTAAAGGGATACAGCAAGAAAGCTAATGAACAACTATTTAAATGAATTTACTAATTTTTATAGTTCAACTCTCGGGGGTGTTGCTCTGCGATATATACGGGGGTCAATTATAGAATCTTGGAAAAGTGTGAATAATCAAGATTTATTAGGTATAGGATTTTCAGAACCATATTTATCTCAGTTTGCTCAGCACGCACATAGGATAATTTCTGTGGTTAATTTTCCATCAACAATGGACAGCATCAGTTTAAATAGATTCATTATCAATAGATCCCTTCTTGCTGAGGAATTTAATTTACCCTTTTCGGATGAATCGATGGATAAGGTGCTAATTGTGCATTCCCTCGAACATAGTAAACATGTTCATAATTTTTTGCGTGAAGTTTGGAGAGTGTTATCTCCTAATGGTAGTATTCTGTTAGTTGTTCCAAACCGAAGAGGTATATGGTCGCAAAATGAGCGAACGCCATTTGGTCATGGCCAGCCCTACGGAGTTGGTCAGCTTAACAAAATTTTGACGGCTAGTCTTTTTACACCTATTAGAATAAAAGACTGTTTGTATACACCTCCACTAAAGTCTGAACATTTAATGCGCTTAGCTCCGGCATTTGAAAGTTTTGGAGTTTATGGGTTTCGTGTTGGGGGGGTATTAATTGCTGAGGCAATTAAACAGATTTATGCTGTTTCTCCTTTAGTTGAGGCAGCATCAAAAAAACGAGAACAACTTATCTAGCTGTAGACGGATTAAGAATCCTTTTCTTTGGAGAGTTGGTAAATTGCTTGAACACCAAAAAAATTTGCTAACCAGTTTGGGTTTGATAATGGCAAGGTTTCCCCCTTGCTGTTAAGTGGTATTTGTTTTTCTATTTTTATATCAAGCTGATTGCAAAGGTCTATAAAATCTAGAATTGTACATAAATGGATATTAGGTGTTTTAAACCAATCATCTTTGAGTGCGATTGTTTTCGGCATTCTTCCATTTGTTAACAAAGAAAATCTTACCTGCCAGAATCCAAAGTTTGGAAACGAAATTATTGCTTTTTTTCCAATACGAACAAGCTCAGATACAACATTTAGAGGATTATGGGTAGCTTGGAGGGTTTGGCTAAGCACAACATAATCAAACGCTTGTGGAGGATAATTTCCTAGATCGGTATCCGCGTCCCCTTGAACTACTGACAAACCTCTAGCAACACAAGCATTCACTCCTGTTTGACTTAGTTCTATACCACGACCAACTACGTTTTTATGTTTTGATAGATGTCTAAGTAGTTGTCCATCATCGCAACCAACATCTAACACTCGAGTGTTTGGATTAATCATGTCAGCAATTAATCTGAGGTCGAATCTAATTTGATCGGGTCGCTTAGATTCAAAAGATGGTTGATTGATTTCATTGATGGTCAAAGAGATTTTATTCCTCTCCGTTCAGCTGCTGCATTCAAAAATCCAGAAAGCGTAATATGGAATTCTGGTTCGTCAAGCAAGAAGGCGTCATGACCTTTATCTGTTTCAATTTCTACAAAGCTGACATCTGCGGCAACTGCATTCAATGCATGGACTATTTCCCTCATTCCTGTGGTTGGAAATAACCAATCGCTTGAAAATGAGACCAAACAAAAACGAACAGGGGTATCAACGAATGATTTAGCTAGGGATCCCCCGTGCTCTTCAGCCATGTCAAAGTAGTCCATGGCTCGAGTAATATAGAGATAAGAATTTGGGTCAAAGCGTTCAACAAATGCATTGCCCTGATGCCGGAGATAGCTTTCTACCTGGAAATCAGCGTCAAAACCATATGTTATTGACTGTCGATCTTGTAATTTTCGGCCAAATTTTCGCCGAAGAGCTGCCTCAGATAAATATGTAATATGAGCAGCCATTCTGGCTACAGCCAAACCGGCACGTGGTTTTGTGTCGTGAAGAAAATACTCTCCGCCATGCCATTCAGGGTCTGTCATTATTGCTTGTCGTCCCACTTCATGGAATGCAACATTTTGGGCTGAATGACGTGCAGCTGTAGCAATCGGGACTGAAGTATATACTCTCTCTGGGTACATTGATGCCCACTGGAGGGCCTGCATGCCTCCCATAGAGCCACCTATAACACAAAAAAGTTGATCGATTCCTAGATGGTCTAAAAGCATTGCTTGGGCTCGAACCATGTCGGCTATTGTTATTACAGGGAATGAAAGTCCATAAGGTGATTTTGTTTTAGGATTTTCACTTGTTGGGCCTACAGAGCCCATGCAGCCTCCAAGAACATTTGAACAAATGATAAAATATTTGCTTGGATCAAGTGGTCTTCCTGGGCCAACCAAAATATTCCACCACCCAGGTTTTCCAGTAGATGGATGATTTGAGGCAACAAATTGGTCACCACTAAGTGCATGGCAGATTAAGACTGAATTGCTACGATCAGAATTAAGGTTCCCATATGTTTGATAGGCAATAGTGAAGGGTCCAAGATTTATCCCACAATCTAGCCTAAGATGCTCATCTTTGCCTAAATCTACAGTCCCTCCATGAACATTGGGGCCTTTATCAGTTTCGGTATATTTTTGCATTTTATTATGGCTCGGGATTATTTGGACTAAGATAACATAAATAGGCAGAATTAAATTCTAACTATTTTAACAATTGGATTCGCTTTGTACCATAGACTTGCTTCATCTAGGGTTTTTCTTGTTAAGGCCTTGCTAGGCATCTAAGGTTTCTTTTGGTAGAGATAGTTATTTCAGTACCTAATTTTAGAGGATAATACCATGGCTAGCCCTATTCCACGTCCCGGATCTTTGAAGATTAGATCCTATATCTCTGGGGCTTCATCTGCTTCAGGGGCAGTAGAAGTAAGCAAATTGTCCTCAAATGAGTCCGCATTGGGCCCCAGTCCGGCTGCTATGAAGGCATATACAGATGCTATAAATCGTATTTATCGTTATCCAGATGCATCTGTATTTGAATTAAGGTCGTCGTTGGCCAAAGCCCATAATATTGATGAGGAAAGAATAGTTTGTGGAGATGGATCAGATGAGCTTCTTCAGCTTCTTGCGATTGGTTATTCTGGTCCAGGGGATAGTGTCCTTTATACAGAGTTTGGTTTTATTATTTATCCAATGGTAGCCCATGCGGCGGGCTCCAATCCAATTCCTGTGAAGGAAAAAGATTATAAGATTAATGTTGATGAAATAATTAATTCTGTGACCAATGAAACAAAAATTGTTTTTATCGCAAATCCAAATTCGACCGGAACTTATCTGCCTGAAAAAGATGTATTGCGCTTGCATGCCAGTCTTCCAGAAACGGTTCTTCTTGTAATTGATGCAGCTTATGCTGAATTTGCTAATGAGAAAGATTATAGCCCAGGAGTAGAGTTGGTTAGAAATACCTCTAATACTGTTATGACTCGAACTTTTTCTAAGGCCTATGGTCTTGCAGGGCTTCGTCTCGGTTGGTGTTTTGCTCCGCTTTCAATTGCCAATGTATTAAATCATTTACGTGGGCCATTCAATGTCAGTTTACCTGCACAAATGGCTGGGGTAGCAGCTCTTAATGATAGAGTGTATTTGGAAAGTGTTCGAGATTATAATACTAAGTGGAGAGAATGGCTTTCTAATGAATTATTAAAGTTAGGAATATTAGTAATTCCAAGTTCTGCTAATTTTGTATTATCAAAATTTAAGGGTGGTCAAAAAGAAGCAATGTTAGTAAACGACTTTCTTGTTTCTAGTGGAATTTTGGTACGGGAAATGGGAGCTTACGGGTTGCCGGATTGCTTAAGAATTACAGTTGGCCCAGAGAATGATCTCAAGCGGTTAATTGATCAGCTAAAATTATTTTTTGGAAATACTAAATGAATAATAATCTACACTTTAGACGCATAGCAATTATTGGAATCGGACTAATAGGCTCTTCAATTGCAAGAGTAATACGCCGTGAGAGAATTTCGGACCATATTGTAGTGTGTGCTAAAAGTGAGGAAAGTCGCCTGAGGTCTTTAGAGTTAGGCATTGCTGACTCTGTTACAGAGGATCCTCGGGAGGCAGTTAAAGATGCTGATTTAATTTTTCTCTGCACCCCTCTCCTGACTTATGTTGAGATCGCTACTTTAATAGCTCCGTTTATTGATAAACATGCCATACTTACAGATGTAGGCTCAGTTAAAGGTTCGGTTATTAGGGATTTATCTACAATTCTTGATTCTGATACTTTATTTGTTCCAGCTCATCCAGTTGCCGGAACTGAAAAGTCAGGTCCAGATTCAGGATTTGAAACCCTTTTTAATGACCGTTGGTGCATTATCACCCCTTGCAAAAATTCGAACAAAGAATCTATCAAGACAATTTCAAATTTCTGGAATTCTGCTGGGAGTAATATTGAGGTAATGGACCCCCATCATCACGATCTTATATTAGCTGTCACATCACATCTACCTCATTTAATCGCATATAATATTGTTGGAACTGCAGATGATCTTGAAAATATAACAAATTCTGATGTAATAAAATTTAGTGCAGGTGGGTTTAGGGATTTCACTCGTATAGCTGCCTCTGATCCAGTAATGTGGAGAGATATTTTTCTTTCAAATCGTGATGCAGTAATAGAAATGCTCTCTAGGTTTAATAGTGATCTTTTAAAATTACAAAATGCTGTAAGTGATGGTGATGGAAGTATGTTAGAAAAGCTTTTTTCACGCACTCGTAAAATTAGGAAAGATATTTTAGATGCTGGGCAAGCTAAAAAAAAGAGTGATTAGTTACCTACTAAAAGCTTGATACCAATGGAAACACTTTTCCTAAAATTGCTTTTCCCACAATTACATTTCCATCGATAATTTCAATTGGTAAGGCTATTTCTCCTCCTATACGACCTCCAGCTTGTCTCATAAATTTAAGCATTCCATCAATCTCTTTCATACTTTCATCACTAATGCGTCTTGCTGCATGGAAAGCATCAATAGTTATTTCATAACCTTTTACAATACCCATAAAATTTCCCGTGGGGCGTAGTAGCTCATCTAGCTTGATAGACCCACTTCGTGCAGATAAATCAAGCGTCCCCCATTGAGCTTGTAAATCAGAAATTACTACGCGGCCATTACTGTTTTTCCACTCTCTAAGTGATTGTAGGATATCTCCGGAGCTAATTGGTCTTTCTATTAATACTTGTGTCTGAAACCGACTAATATTGTCACCAAGAGGACCATTTCGTAGATCAGGAAGAGTAAGATTAGAAAAATAAATTTCAATATTTGAATTGCTCGTGATTAGTTCTTTTTCATCACCTGGTTTACGGTCTAATCTTAACTGGAGTTTCCCTATCCGAACATGCTTTTCATTTGAAGGATAATCTATGAATGCATTGGAGATATCAAAAAACAAACTGGTAGCTTTGCTAGTATTACTTGAGGTAACTTTAAATTTACTTGCTGCAAATCTTAGTTCGGTTATTTCACCAAATCGAGAATAGGTGAAAAATTGCTCTCCAACAATCCTAAATTCTAGACCTTCAGGACTAAGCTTTGCTTTAACATTTTCAGCTTCCCACTTCCATGGTCTTTCAGAATTAAGAAAAGATATTGAAAAATTTTTGAATGTAAATTTCTTATTCCAAGGGTATCCATCAGTAACAAGATCATCATAATCCACTTTATACTCCAGTAGATCAATTTGCTGAAGAAATTCTAGGATGGCTAAGTTTGGTTCTTTCAATTTATTATTCAAGAAAGGAAAAAGAATAATAGCCCCAATGATTAAAGATATAATTAAACTAATTATTGAAGTTATTTTTTTCATATTTTATATTGTAGCTGTTCCATATCAATTCATATTTGGTATCATATATACTAATAAAGTAAAAAATAAAATTAGTATTTTTTCATAGATAATTGCTACTATGCAATCTTGAATTAATTTTAATTAAATAAAATATAATATATTTTTCGTAGATATAAGATTCATTCTTAATGTAGATTTAATCTTAAGTAATATTTCAATTTTGTTAAAATAATTTAAATAAATTATTATGATTTTAAAATGTAAAAGTTGCTCAACTAGATATTCTATCGATCCTGAACAACTCGTACCAAATGGAAAGCAAGTACGTTGTATTAGGTGTGGGTATGCATGGATAGAGCAACCACCGGATGATATGCCACACCTAATGGATGAAAAGGTGGATGCTTTAGAAAAAATTTCACATTCTCCTGCGGAAGGTGTTCATATTTCTAATATAGTTGATGATAATGTAGTTTCTAATTCAAGTGAGACAAAAGATTCTTATAAACGAAATCAGACAACAAAAAATTTAATACCTGCCTCAACAATGAGGAAAAATTCTAAGTTAATTTTGTTAAGAGATTGGGGCATATTTTTTGCTTTTATTTTTTTAGTAACTTCAGGATATTTTTTTCGAACAGAAGTAAGCAACTTTTGGCCTCCATCTATTAAAATCTATGAAAGTTTAGGCTTGATGGATCCAATGATTTACACCTTAGTTATTGGAAATATAGAGCCAAAGAAAGAAACAATTGGAAATGATCTAATTCTTATCGTAAATGGAAATATAACAAATATATCTTCAAATACTCAAAGTATTCCTAAACTAAAGGGTGTTATACTTGGCCCTGACTCAGAAGAATTATTTTCTTGGACTTTTTTTTCAACAGAAAAATTTATTGAGCCAGGAAAAACATTATTATTTAACTCTAGGGTGATTGATCCACCTATTAACAGCCAAGAAGTTTCGGTTATATTTGTTGAATAGATCTCTAGGATAACCAAGGCGCAATTTGGTCGTTGGCAAAAAGCTCTTCATAGGTTTGACGAGGCCTGATAACAGAGTATTCATTCTTATTTACCAAAACTTCTGGGATAAGTGGACGTGAGTTGTAGGTTGAGGACAAAACAGATCCATAGGCACCGGCAGTTTTAATTGCTAATAACTTTCCAGAGCTTATATCTGGAAATTGTAAGTTTCTTATAAATGTATCTCCACTCTCACAAACAGGGCCAACAATATCTACAGTTTTAATTACAGGATTTAGAATTTGATTTACAGGTATAAATTCATGAAATGCATTATACATTGCTGGGCGAATTAAATCATTCATTCCTGAGTCAACAATTAACATATCTTGTCCATCAACAATTTTCTTATAGATAATTTTTGTTATAAGGACTCCTGATTCACCAATTAAAGATCTGCCTGGCTCAAGAAAAATATTGCAGTTAGTTTTAGAGGTCTCTCGTAAAACAACTTCAGCATATTCAGAAGTGAGTGGTGGTATTTCAGATCCATACTTTATTCCTAAACCTCCACCAAGGTCTAAGTTAGTAATGTCATATCCATCTTCTTTAAGTTCCATAACTAGGCTCGAAATTTTTCTGAATGCATCAATAAATGGATTTAATGACAATATTTGAGATCCAATATGAATTGCAATTCCAGTAATTTTTATGCCTTTTAATTGTGAAGCCTTATTGAAAATATTTTTTGCTTCAGTGATTGGAATACCAAACTTGTCTTTAAGGCGCCCAGTTGTAATTTTATCGTGAGATTTTGCATCAGTATTTGGGTTTATTCTAATCGCAATTGGGGCCTTCATATTTTGTGCTATAGCTATATCATTAAGACAATACAGTTCTTCTTCTGATTCAATATTGAATTGATGTATTCCTACTTCTAGAGCATACAAAAGCTCTTCATAAGTCTTTCCAACGCCAGAAAAAACAATATTTTCTGGGCTAATTCCTCCAGCGATTGCTTTGCGTATTTCACCTTCTGATACAGCATCAATTCCAGCGCCAAGTTTTGCAAAAGTTTTGATGATAGAGAGGTTAGAGTTGGCTTTAACTGAATATAAAATTTTTACTTTTGATGAATTAAATACCTTATGGAATTCTGTATATCTATCTATGATGCAAGCTGTTGAGTAACAATAAAATGGGGTTCCTACAGATTCTGATATTTTACTGATTGGTACTTCCTCAGCATGTAGTTCATTATTAATAAATTTAAATGCATTCATACTAATTCCTTTGATCTTCTGACTTCGATGGAAGTTCTAGGTCACTCATGCGGCCACAGCCAGATAAGTTAAGGCAAAGGAATAAAGAAAATACTATTATTATTACAAATAAATTATTAGATAAATGATGGGTCATTCGATTTGAGCTTTCGCTATCTTAATTGCCTCCGCAACCTTGGCTGGGGATGTGCCCCCAAAGCTAGTTCTTCTATTTACGGAACTTTCTACATCAAGGGCCAAGAAAATTTCTTTGTTAATAGAGGGTTCAATAGCCTGTAATTCTTCCAAAGAAAGATTTGACAAGGAACAACCTTTTTTTTCAGCAATTTTAACAATCCTTCCCGTGATTTCATGCGCTTGTCGAAATGGAAGTTTAATATTTTCTACTAACCAATCTGCAAGGTCTGTAGCAGTTAGATAACCAGATTCAGCAGAAGATCTCATTTCATCTTTGTTTACAATGAGACCTGGAATCATATGGGCAGTTACCTCTAAACATAATTGTAATTGTGATGCACTATCAAAAACCGATTCTTTATCTTCTTGAAGATCTTTGGCATAAGCTAATGGAAGTCCCTTTAGTACAACTAAAAGTCCAGTAAGATTTCCAATAATTCTTCCAGATTTTGCCCTAAGAAGCTCAGCAACATCTGGGTTTCTTTTTTGGGGCATAATTGATGAGCCTGTTGAAAATTCATCAGGGAGCGAAATAAAGTTAAATTGAGGGCTTGCCCAAATTGTAATCTCTTCTCCAAGTCTAGATAAGTGTAAAGCAGTGATGGCTGCACATGATAAAAATTCTGCAGCAAAATCACGCGACGAGACTGCGTCAAGTGAGTTTTTCATAGGTCTGTCGAACCCTAAATCCTTTGAAGTCATATCTCTATCAATTTTAAAGGCTGTTCCAGCCAATGCAGCTGAGCCAAGTGGAGATTCATTAAGCCTTCTTGAACAGTCGACAAAACGATCTTTATCTCTTGAAAACATTTCAAAGTAGGCAAGCAAATGATGCCCAAAGACCACAGGTTGAGCTGGCTGAAGGTGTGTTAGCCCAGGCAGTATTGTATCAATGTTTTTTTCAGCCATATCAAGTAAGGATCTTTGAATCAAGGTAAGGGCATTATCAATATTAGAAATTGATTCACGTACCCAAAGTCTTAAATCAGTTGCAACCTGATCATTTCTTGAGCGTGCAGTATGAAGTTTTCCAGCTGTAGGTCCTATAAGTTCTGTCAATCTTCCTTCAATATTCATATGGATATCTTCAAGTTCAGTTTTGAATATGAATGTATTGTTAAATATTTCGCTTTCAATTTTATCAAGGCCTTCAAGTATAGACTTTCCATCATTTTTATCGATGATTTGAGTCTTGATTAGCATTGTGCAATGAGATCGTGATGCAGCAATATCTTGCTCCGCCAAAGCTTTATCAAAAGCTATAGAAGAGTTGATT
>CAZHAN010000035.1:0-9621 GCA_964530575.1 uncultured Rhizobiaceae bacterium
TCTGCGCAGGTAATTTTATACGAAAGAGCCTTACAAAGATTCACTAATATATTTGTATTAGAGAGTAAATTTGTATTATTAATAAACAAATTCAAACGCCTTAATAACAATCAAAATAATAAATAGAGTCATAAATCCTGCAATAATATCGTCTAACATAACTCCAAAGGAATTTTTAACTTTTCTATCAATTAGTTTTATAAGGCCAGGTTTTTTAATATCAAAATAACGAAAAAGTAAAAAAGAACAAAAGTACAGAATTATACTATTAGGTATTGCAATTAATGCCACAAGTTGGCCTACAACTTCATCTACTACAATTGCTGGTGGATCTGAATTGGTAGATTTTTTTAAATATATATTTGTGGCAAATATCCCAATAGTAAAAATTAATATTGCTAAAATTAAAACACCTAACGAATTAAAATAAAAATATGTGATCCAGGATATTGGAAGGGTTAATAGAGAGGCGCACGTTCCTGGGGCAATGGGTGACTTTCCTACACCAAAGAAGGTACAAATCAATCTAGATAATTTATACATGATTACAATGACTTACTTGGAAGTCTAATCAAAACCGTTGATTGGGCACCAATTCCTTCACCGCGACCCAAAAATCCTAATTTTTCAGTTGTTGTTGCCTGGATGTTTATTCGATTAGAATCAATACCAGAGATTTGATGAATATTATTAATCATTGCATCTCTGTGAGGAGATATTTTTGGGTATTCACATATTATCAATAGATTAAGGTTTGAGATAACCCCCTTTCTCTTTGTAAGTCTTTCTATAGCAAAGGATAAAAATTCAGCAGAATTTGCATCCTTCCATCTTGTGTCATTAGGAGGGAAGTGCATGCCAATATCTCCGTCACCTAGTGCGGAAAGTATTGCGTCAGTTATCGAATGAAAGGCAACATCTGCATCTGAATGACCTTCAAGGGACTGTGTGTGCGGTATATTAATTCCACACAATTTTATTGAATCTCCTGAAATCAATTTATGTACATCAAATCCAATTCCAGTTCTAATATCATTTAATTCTGAAGATAAATAATTATTTGCTGTAATTAAATCCTCAGAATTTGTAATTTTAATATTATTTTCACTCCCTTTAACTATAGAAACAGTTAAATTACTGTTTTCAGCTACTGAAGCGTCATCAGTAAAATCCTTTCCAATAGCATTTTTGTGTGCTTCATAAATTTCATTAAATCTAAATACCTGGGGAGTTTGTGCCCTCCAAATATTTTCTCTGTTAACATTCACAGTAATAATATTGTCGCTGACTTTTTTTAAGCTATCGCTTATTTCGATTGCAGGTATTGCGCCTTGTGTAAAATATAGTTTCTCAATAGCAGATGAAATAATTTTATCAGTGACAAATGGTCGTGCTGCGTCGTGGATAATCACTATATCCGGTTTTCTTCTTTTTATACTCTCTAGACCTAACAACACTGATTCTTGACGCGTTTCTCCACCAAATACTGGATCTAATAAATCGAGTCCTTCGGTTACCTCGTTATAGAGGCTCATGTCTTCGGGATGAATAATTACTCTAACTTCATTGATAAGTGGGTGATTAATCATGCATTCTAAGGAGTGGGTCAGTACAGTCTTTGATCCAAGATATTGATATTGTTTAGGTTTTTCAGAATCAAACCTTTTTCCACGACCTGCGGCTACGATTAACGCAATTGTTTTCATGATTTATTCATAATTTTTATATCAATTATTGTGTTGTAAATAGACAACAAAATCCTTAATTTGCTGTTTGTTTGAACATAAATTTTTATAACGCCTAAAAAACGTACAATTAAATCCGGGATGTATATGCCCCAGCAAAAAGATAGCAGTAAAATTGAGGCAATAGATAAAGGCATCATTCTTGCCTCATTGCCTGATCCTGTTCTAGTGATCGATTCTAAAAACATAATTTTGTGGGCTAACCCTTCTGCCGAAGATTTTTTTAGCTCTAGTATTTCATCTTTATTAGGTAAGCAACTTTCAACTATTATAAACGAAGATAATCCTCTTATTTCAATGATCCTTCACTCTAGGGACTTGGGCTCGGGTCTTTCTGAGTATGGTATTGATATTTCTGGCCCAAGAATAGGCTCTAATCGAGTCGATGTCTGTGTTTCACATATCTACGAAGCGCCTGGAAAATTAGTAATATCTATTCAGCCTCGTTCTATAGCTGAATCTATGAATAAACAATTTATTTATCAAAGGTCGGCTAGGTCTGTTGAGGGCATTGCCCATCTATTAGCTCATGAAGTAAAAAATCCACTCTCAGGTATTCGGGGAGCAGCACAATTATTAGAGAAAAATGTAAATGATTCAGATCGTGAGTTAACTAATTTAATAAAGAGTGAAACAGATAGGATTTGTTCTTTAGTCGACAATATGGATCAATTTGCAGATGATGGTGTTGTCGTTCATGAGCCAGTAAATATCCATGAAGTACTCAATTATGTACGCCGATTAGCAGTCGGTGGATTTGGTAGGCATGTGAGATTTATTGAACATTACGATCCTTCACTTCCACTTGCTTCTGGAAATAAAAATTCTTTAATTCAAGTATTTTTAAATTTAATTAAAAATGCCTCTGAAGCTACACCTAAATTTGGAGCTGAAATAATTTTATCAACTTCGTACCAACAAAAAGTTAGGGTTCAGCTTTCTGGTTCAAAAGAAAAGCTCAATCTTCCATTAGAAATCACAGTTAGTGATAATGGTGATGGTGTTTCTGAAGAGATTCGTTCTCATATATTTGAACCTTTTGTTTCAAATAAAACAGATGGTAATGGTCTTGGTCTTGCTCTAGTAGCGAAGCTTGTGCATGATCATGGAGGAGTAGTGGAGTACGAATCCCTACCACAAACTTTATTTAGAATACGTCTGCCTATTTATAATTTAAAGGCTACTAAAAATGCCTAATGCTACCATTCTTTTAGCTGATGATGATTTGGCAATTCGGACAGTTTTAACAGAAGCTTTAAGCCGTGCAGGGTATGAAGTTCACTCCACATCTAATGCCTCTACTTTGTGGACTTGGGTTTCGGAAGGACAGGGCGACTTAGTCCTTAGTGACGTGGTTATGCCTGATGGGGACGGCCTTGAGCTACTGCCTAGAATCAAAAAAATTCGTCCTGACCTACCAATTATTATAATGAGTGCTCGTAATACTCTTGCCACTGCAGTTAAAGCTACTCAGGGCGGAGCTTATGAATATCTTCCAAAGCCATTTGATATAAACTCATTAGAATCAATTATTAATATGGCACTAATTAAAAATACCAAAAATGATCAGGATATTTTAGTTGGTGATGACGAGGCTTTACCGATAATTGGTCATTCACCTGCTATGCAGGAAATTTATCGGTTAGTTGCTCGCCTTACTGATACTGATCTTACTGTTTTAATTTCTGGCGAATCTGGTACTGGGAAAGAACTTGTTGCTAAAGCTCTTCATGACTTTGGGCATCGTAAAAAAGGACCATTTATTGCAATCAATATGGCTGCTGTACCTCGTGATTTGATTGAATCAGAATTGTTTGGTCACGAAAAGGGTGCGTTTACTGGCGCGATCAATAAAGGAGCAGGACGATTTTCTGTAGCGAATGGAGGAACTCTCTTTCTGGATGAAATTGGAGATATGCCTCTAGAAGCTCAGACAAGACTCTTGAGAGTTCTTCAGCAAGGTGAATATACTACAGTTGGTGGGCGAGATTCTATCCCAACTGATGTTAGAATCATTGCTGCTACAAATAAAAATTTGCGATCTCTTGTAAAACAGGGTCAATTTAGAGAGGATTTGTATTACCGGTTAAATGTAGTTCCAATTAACATGCCCCCCTTAAGGGACAGAACTGAAGATATACCATCCTTAGTTCGCTATTTCTTAATTCAAAGTCAAGAAGATGGTTTATCAGCAAAAATATTAGATCAAGAAGCTCTTGAAGAACTAAAGCAATATAATTGGCCTGGGAACGTTAGAGAGCTTGAAAATCTTATTCTTCGATTATCTGCATTAAATAGTGAGGATATAATTACAGCTGATATTGTTAAAAAAGATTTAATTACCCCTCCTAATGAAATTTATCTTAGTGAAAATGCAAATGAATCCATTGGAGATTCAGTTGAAAGACACCTTCAAAGATATTTTTCTGCTCATAATGAAGGACTACCACCTTCCGGACTTTATGAAAGAATAATAACTGAAGTAGAGAAGCCAATTATAAATATTAGTCTTCGGGCAACTAATGGTAACCAAATAAAAGCATCAAAGTTACTAGGCCTGAATAGGAATACATTGAGAAAAAAAATACGTGAACTAGGTATAATTACTGGTCGAAAATAATTCATATGTTTTTTTTGATTTTTATTAAGTATTAAAATGGCATTTAACAATAGTATCTACCATAGCCCTTGGGCTCGTTTTTTACAGTGGTCTCAACGAGTAGAGCTTGTCGGCCGTCTTACTTTTTTTCTAGTTCTAGCATCTGTTGCCTCAGGTATTCTAACGTACGTTTCTATTTCAGCCTCATCTCCATTTGGACCAGATCCTCAAACAGTACTAATCCTTCTTCTTGTCGACTTACTTCTGCTTTTGTCATTAGGTATTGTTGTATCCCGTCGTCTAGTAATTTTGTGGCTAGAAAGAAGGCGTGGATCCGCTGGGTCCCATCTTCATACAAGAATGGTTCTTCTCTTTGGCCTGGTTGCAGTAGCTCCCGCAATTATTGTTTCTGTTTTTTCGGCACTTTTTTTTAACATAGGATTAGAGTCTTGGTTTAATGAACGAGTTAGTACAGCTATAGATGAATCTGTGGCTGTTGCTGAATCTTATTTACAAGAACATCAGCAAAAAATTCGTGCAGAAGTTTTAGAGATGGCTAATGAGTTGGATAGAAATGCATTAGAAATAAGAAATGATAAAGCTGGATTTCGATCTCTGCTTAGATCTCAAGCATCAATAAGAAATCTGTCAGAGGCAATTGTATTTAATAGAAAAGGGGATATATTGGCTCGATCTGGCCTCAGTTTTTCTATGGAATTTGACCTTGTTGATCCCTCTGATTTAGCATTAGCTTCTCAAGGTAATGTAGTTGTTATTACAGCAGAAAATGCTGAAAGAGTTAGGGCCTTAGTTCGTTTAGATCGTTTTGTAGACACATATTTATATGTAGGTAGTTACGTCGATTCAAGCGTGTTGATACATGCAGATAAAACTAAAAGTGCTGCAGCTGAATATCAGCGACTTGAGAGAGATAGAGGTGATCTACAAATTACATTTGCACTAATTTTTATTGTTGTCGCCTTATTACTTCTTTTAACTGCAGTATTAGTTGCACTTTTGTTTGCTTCACGTTTAGTAGGGCCTGTATCAAATCTTGTTAATGCAGCAGAAGAAGTGAGTGAGGGTAATCTTTCCGCGAGAGTTCCAGAGGGACCAGAGGGAGATGAAATTGGAGGACTTAGTCGTGCTTTTAATAGAATGACGAGTCAACTAGAAGGACAAAGAACCGAGCTTATGGCGGCTAATGAAAAATTAGACACTAGAAGAAGGTTTACAGAGGCAGTTTTATCTGGGGTTTCTTCAGCTGTTATTGGTATTTCATTTGATGGTACCGTTAATTTACCTAATAGGGCAGCTTTATCCCAATTAGAAACAACTCTTGAAAATCTTATTGGAAAAAATCTTTTTGATTTTTTGCCCGAGATGAAAAATATATTTAAAAATATTCAATCATTTCCTGATAAGCTTGTATCGGGACAAATCGAAATAGAGAGAAACAACAGAATCCGAACACTACATTATAGAATATCAGCTGAACTTTCTGAAGCTAATACTGATAGTTTTGTTGTAACGTTCGATGATGTCACCGATCTTCTCACAGCCCAACGTAATGCGGCTTGGTCAGACATTGCTCGAAGAATTGCACATGAAATAAAGAATCCGTTAACACCAATTCAGCTTTCAGCAGAAAGACTTCAAAAAAAATACCTCAGTGAGGTGGGCTCAGACAAAGATATATTTAAAGAATGCACTGATACTATAATCCGTCAAGTAAACGATATTGGAAGTTTAATTGATGAGTTTTCATCTTTTGCTAGAATGCCCGCTCCTGTCTTTAGATCAGTTGATTTTGTTAAGTTAGTAAAACAGTCAATCTTTCTCCAGGAGGTTTCTAATCAGGATATAGAATATATTACTGAATTACCGAGTAGTCCTCTTATGTACAATTGTGATTCAAGACAAATTTCGCAAGTTTTTACAAACCTTTTGCTTAATTCCAGTCAAGCTATTGATGGACGTTTAATAAAAAATATCAATTCCTCAAAAGGAAAAATCTTTATTAATTTAACTCAGACTAAACATAAAATGCAGATCGAAATAATCGATAATGGAGTTGGGCTTCCAAAGGATATACAAAATCGTCTCGTAGAACCTTATGTTACTACAAAAGAAAAGGGCACTGGGTTAGGTTTAGCAATCGTCGCCAAAGTAGTAGATGACCATGATGGTGACTTGCTTATCTCTAACAATACTCTTGGAGGGGCAACAATTAAATTAATTTTCCCTTTAGAGGGTAGAGAAAGTAAATCCAACCATTCTCCTAAAGATAAGGATTCTATGTAATGGGACATGAAATACTAATTGTTGATGATGAAAGGGATATTCGCGACCTTGTTTCGGGGATCCTTTCTGATGAAGGTTATGAAACAAGGTGTGCTTCAAATGGTGTTACTGCTCTGGAGGCAATAAAAGCAAGACTTCCAACTTTAATTATTTTAGATATCTGGTTGGAGGGTAGTAAGCTAGATGGCCTTGAGCTTTTAGGACTAACTCATGAAATTGATCCAGATTTACCCATTGTGATGATTAGTGGGCATGGAAATATTGAGACTGCCGTGGCCTCAATAAAAGCTGGAGCGTATGATTATATTGAGAAACCGTTTAAATCAGATCGCTTAATAATGATGATACGTCGTGCAATCGAATCTTCGCGACTACTTCGTGAAAATCGTGAACTAAGACTTAGAGGCAGTCCTGAGACTGAACTGATTGGTTCATCGGCAGCAGTTTCAGCACTAAGGCAAATTGTCGAAAAAGTTTCTCCTACCAATTCTAGGGTCCTTATTTCAGGCCCACCAGGTTCTGGAAAAGAGGTTGTAGCAAGAATGTTACACATTAATTCCCGTCGTTCAGATGGGCCTTTTGTGGTTCTTAACGCAGCTACTATGGCTCCGGATAGAATGGAGATTGAACTGTTTGGCACTGAAGAGCCGGATAGCTCACAGGTGGATTTAAGAAGGGTAGGTACCTTTGAACAAGCTCATGGCGGAACTTTATTTCTTGATAATGTTGCTGATATGCCTATACAAACTCAAGCAAAAATACTTCATTGCCTTCAACATCAAACCTTCAAAAGAGTAGGTGGAAAATCTGAAATTAAAGTTGATGTTCGTGTAGTTAGTGCTTCATCAAGGGATTTAAATTTAGAGATTTCAGCCAAACGTTTTAGAGAAGATCTCTATCATAGATTAAATGTTGTCCCCGTTCGCGTTCCTTCGTTAAAAGAGCGACGAGATGATATTCCAAAGTTAGCTCGTTATTTTATTAAACGAAGCGCAGAATCTACAGGACTTCCCTTCAGAGATATCGATGAAGATTCAATTGCAATTCTTCAGGCTTACGACTGGCCGGGTAATGTCCGTGAGTTAAGAAATCTTATAGAAAGACTTTTGATCATGGCACCAAATAATACTATGAATATTCAGGCCTCAATGATTCCTTCCGAATTAGGTAAAGACAATATTGGCAGTGTTCTTCCATCAAGTGCAGAAGATATCATGTCTTTAGATTTAAGAGAGGCACGTCAAATCTTTGAACGGGAATATTTAACTGCACAAATAACTCGTTTCGGGGGTAACATATCTCGTACAGCTAATTTCATTGGAATGGAGAGATCTGCTTTACACAGGAAACTTAAAGCTTTAGGTGTTCAAAATGGACGTGAAACAGATCTTGATATTTAATATGGTAATCAAATGAAAATCATTGTTTGTGGTGCTGGTCAGGTTGGATTTAACATTGCTCGACAGTTAGCGGCTGAACAGAATGATGTGACTGTAATTGATCAATCCCCTCAATTGCTAAAAAGAGTAAGTGAACAATTAGATGTCAGAACTATCTTAGGGCCTGCCTCTCAACCAGATATTCTTGAGCAAGCCGGCGCAAAAGATGTAGATATGATTGTTGCCGTCACATTTGCTGACGAGGTAAACATGCTTGCTTGTCAAATCGCTCACTCACTTTTTGAGGTTCCTACTAAAATTGCACGCGTTAGATCTCAGGAGTACTTAAGATCAAAATGGAGAGGATTATTTGCTAAAGATCAACTCCCTATTGATGTTATTATTTCACCTGAGGTCGAAATAGCAGAAGCTATTACAAGGAGGCTTATTTCTCCAGGAACAACTGACATGATTCCGTTTGCAGACGACAAGGTTAAGGTTATTGGAATATTTATCGAAGAAGGTTGTCCAATAATAAATACCCCCCTTAGACAACTAACTGAACTTTTTCCAGATCTACATATACGCATCATGGCTATCCTTAGGGACGGGCAAGTCCGTGTTCCTCATGGTAACGAAGAATTTCATGTTAACGACGAGGTTTTTTTTGCTGTAGAAACTCCCCATATGATTCGTGCTATGAGTGCATTTGGTCATGATGAGTCTGAAGCACGTAGAGTCGTAATTGTTGGTGGTGGTAACGTCGGACTTTTCCTTGCACGTCAACTAGAGGAAGAGCATGGTAACTTATCTATTAAATTAATAGAAAATAACCCCGATCGTGCACATTATATTGCTTCTAAACTCAAAAAAACACTTGTTATTCAAGGTGATGCGCTAGATCGTGAAATTCTTGATGAATCAAACGTAGGAAGTGCCCATACAATTATTGCCGTTACTTCTAATGATGAAGTTAATATTTTAGTTTCACTTCTTTCAAAACATGCCGGTTGTGCGCGTGCAATAACTTTAATCAATAACAGTGTGTATCCACCTCTTATGTCCTCATTAGGAATTGATGCATCAGTTGATCCTAGAGCAATAACTGTTTCACGTGTTCTACATTACGTTCGGAGGGGGAGGATTCGTAGTGTCTATAGTATCAAAGATGGTATTGCAGAAATTATTGAAGGGGAAGCGCTTGAGGCATCTTCTTTGGTGGGGTCCTCACTTAGAGATTTAAAGCTTCCTGAAGGTATAGTTATTGGTGCACTCGTAAGAAATAATGTTGTTCAAATACCAAAAGGTTCAACAATTATTGAACCCAAAGATAGGGTTATTTTACTTACTCCAGCTAATACTGTTAAGAATGCAGAAAAATTATTTTCTGCTCCACTCAATGCATTCTAGTAAAATTACATTATTCAATGAAAATTGCTGAGATTTTATCTATTGTAGGATGGGCTCTTGTATTACTAGCTGTTGCAATGCTTGCTACTGCTTTTACCGGTTTGGCTTATCAGGAGTATGAGGCCTGTAAGGTTTTTTTATTTTCTTTTCTGGAGACCAACTGGGGCCTCTAAGATTATCATAA
>CAZHAN010000036.1:0-9559 GCA_964530575.1 uncultured Rhizobiaceae bacterium
CAGGAATATTTGTTGCTTTAGAAGAAATATTGTCTGAATTTACATCTTATTGGAAAATAATTTTTGGCCCTTTATTGGTATTTGTAGTTCTTTATGCAAGAGGCGGGATCTCTGGCTGGATTGATGGCTCTAATAATGACAATTAACCCATTGCTTTCTGTTCATAAATTAAATAAAAAATTTGGAGGCATTGTTGTAGCGGATTCAATTAATATTGATATTTATCCAGGTCAAATCCATGCTGTTATAGGTGAAAATGGAAGTGGAAAAACAACACTTCTAAAGCAAATATTTGGAGAGATAAGCCCCGACTCTGGCATAATCTATCTAAATGGAAATAATATTACACGAAAATCTATCCCTGCAAGGGCAAGAGCTGGAATTGGTCGCTCCTACCAAATAACAAATATATTTAAAGGATTTACTCTTTTAGAGAATCTCCTCTTTGGTATCTTTTCATCTAATATTCAAAATAAATGGCTTCCAACGTTCCCCGTAAATAAAAATGTTGCATATAAACAAGCGTCAGAACAACTTGATCGTGTTGGCCTTTCTGGTAAAGAGAATAAGTCTGCTAATGAACTTTCGTATGGAGAATTTCGACAGTTAGAGATTGCTGTAGCTATTTCCTCTAGACCAAAAGTTCTACTTCTAGACGAACCCCTAGCTGGCCTTGGATACACAGAAAGCAAAAAAATAGTTTCTATTATTCACTCACTAAAGTCTGAAATGTCTATTTTGATAGTTGAGCATGATATTTCAACAGTACTTAATCTTGCTAGCCATGTTTCTATTCTTTCAAAAGGAAAAATTCAATTATCCGGACCAACAAACGATCCTATAATTCGCAAAACAATAATGAAGAACTAACTATACAACTTATGAAGAACTATCTGGATTAATTATTATGAATATTTCCCCATTACTTGATATAAAAAATTTATCTGCAGGTTATAGTTATTCACATATAATTACTAATATTTCCTTTTCAATTTTTCCCGGGGAAGCTGTTGGACTACTTGGCAGAAATGGAGTTGGAAAAACTACAACAATCCTTTCAATACTTAGACAAACAAAATGGAAAACTGGGGAAGTTCACTTTAGAGGAATGGATATAACAAATCTTCAGACTCACCTTATATCTAGAATGGGTATTGGGGTTGTGCCTGAAGGAAGACGAATATTTCCTACTTTAACTGTGAAAGAAAATTTAATGGCATTCAAGCCCTCTAAAAATTACAGAAATCATTATAAGCTCAAAGATATCTTAGAAATTTTTCCACAATTGGGACTGAGAATAAATGTTTTAGGAAGGTTTCTTTCAGGTGGAGAACAGCAAATGGTCTCTATCGGGAGGGCTCTAATGTCTTGCCCACACTTATTGATTTTAGATGAAGCTACCGAAGGGCTAGCCACCTCTTTAAAGAATCAAATATGGCAATGTTTATACGAATTGAAAAAATCTGGATTAGCATTTTTAATAGTTGATAGATTTACTCCAGAACTCTTAAATCTTACTGATAATAATATAATCTTGGAGAAAGGTGAAAAAATATGGTCAGGAACCTCGTCAGAGCTCAAAAAAAATAAAAACATCAAATATTGAATTTAGAAAAAATTTAAAAACTAATTGTTTATTCATTTCTTAAGAGTGGGAAAGGCACGAACAGCATTACCTTTTTCATTTGGCTCGCCCCACCTTCGGAGTATACCTATATCTATATCAAGCAAATCAAGAGCTCTTCCTACTGTCTGATCAACTACATCCTCTAAAGATTTAGGCCAACTATAAAATGCTGGTACAGGCGGGAAAATGATTGCACCAATTTCTGAAGCCTTAGTCATAGTTTTTAAATGGCCAATATGAAGAGGTGTCTCACGAACCAAAAGAATCAGTTTTCTGCGTTCTTTCAGAATAACATCAGCTGATCTAGTCAATAATGAAGATGTAACTCCCGTAGCAATTTCAGATAACGTACGAATAGAACATGGAGCAATAATCATTCCATCCGTTTTAAATGATCCACTGGCAATTGATGCACCAATATCTGCGTAAGAATGGACAACATTTGGAAGGGCATGGACCTCTAAAAGTTTTTTATTAGTTTCTGTTGCAAGAGCTTTTTCGGCACTCGGACTCATAACCAAATGTGTCTCATATTCCTGATTCTTCAAAACTTCAAGAATTCTTATTCCATAAGCGATTCCTGAAGCCCCACTAATGCCAACAATTATTCTTTTTTGATTCATCAATAATTCCTAAAGCCAAATATTGAGATATTAAGGCCCATTAACATTAATCATTTTCAATGACTAGAAATAAGTTTAATAAATTTCTACCTCTAACACAAAGTTGGCCGAATCATAGCCGTATACCTATCTCTCTAAGGCTGTGATCAATCCATTGCTTCGTTAACTTTTCTTGAACTGCATTCTGTCGCAATCGTTGATTAAGTGCATAAAAGTCAACTTTATCGAGATCTTGATCCTGATTGAAACATGAAAAAACAATTTTCCTTTCACCAGTTATTGGATCCACTTGTGGTTGCAAGCACTGAGCGCAAACCTCTTTCATCATACACTGCATAGGGGAATTTATACTTCCTATTGCAACGTGGTCTTTTTTAAGAAGAGGTTTAAGAACACCATGACGAGCTGAAGCAACTGCAGCCATCATTCGATCAGAACCAATTGTGATTATTCTATCAACCTCACTTAGACTAATAGGTTGTTTTCCAAGATCTCCATTCGAATAGGCCACCATAGCATCAACAATATTACCCGAGAACGACAAATCTCCTTTTCTGGTTGGCTCGAAAGGTTTTCCATTATCAACTGACCAAACTGTATAATTTGAAGCAGCTTCAATTTCATCTGTTTTATATCTATCTTGATGCTCTCGATAACCAGCAAAATATAAAACCCTTGACCCTCTTTCTCTCATAGCACGGCCAATAGAGAATAAAACTGCATTTCCTAACCCACCCCCTACAAGTAGAACTGTTTCTTTTTTAGAAATATTTGTCGGCTCTCCGGTAGGGCCCATAAGAATTACCGGCTCTCCAGGAGCTAAAAGAGCACAAATATCAGAAGAGCCACCCATCTCTAAAGCTATGGTTCCAACAAGTCCTAAATCACGATCAACCCATGCACCTGTCATAGCTAATCCTTCCATTGCAAGAATAGTATCAGATGTTTTGGGAGCAAAAGTTTCAAAATTTTGGAGTCGAAAAAATTGACCCGGCTTAAATGCTTTCGCTACAGCTGGAGATTTAATAATTATTTCCACAATAGTTGGGGTTAATCTATTTACCTTAAATACAGTTGATCTAAATTGACTGTTACAAAGAGATAAGAAATTATTGTCATCATGCTTATCATTCTCAGGTAAATTATTAAGAAGTTCTGATACTCTCGGATACCCCTGCTTAGCACTTGACATGGCTCCAACTACATTTCCAGCAAAAGAAGGATGAAGGTCACCAAAGAAGGTTATTGCCCTGCCATCGTCTTTGAAAGATGTCAAAATTTCTACTTTTTCAGGCTTTCTAGTCTGTTCAGGAGAAACAATATTTCCATCATCATCAATCGCCTGAAAAAATTTTCCTTGAACTTTAATACCTCTATCTTCACGGCTCAGTACTGTATTAGGCCTGGTTCCAGCGGCAATTAAAATTGATTTTGCAGGAAGGGATTCTGTTGCATTACTATCAGTCCATTTAGCGCCCTGCTCACCAAAAGTGAGCTCCTGTTTGTTAAATTTTATGGATTCAGAATGACCATATTTATCAATCTCAATGCTAGTTGGAGATAATTTCTCAGCAAAGAAAATGCCCTCCTCAAATGCCTTTCCAACTTCCTCATGGTTTAAAGTATAGCTTGGGGAATCAGAAAGATTTTTTCTATATGCAATCGTTACTCCTCCCCATCCTTGTAAAAGCTTTCTAATATTGGCAGTTCTTCCTTCGAGCTTAGCAAGATCCCTCTCATCACGGATGGCTCTCGCATGATCAATAAATTCTGATGCAATACTTAAATCTTCACTATCCCATTCTTCTTGAACTGAATCCTCACCACGTTCAGTAACTAACGTCTCATATCGAGATAGGAACTTTTCAACCTGGATAGGATAGTACGCCATCGATTCCGTTGCGGTATCAATAGCAGTTAGCCCACCACCTACAACCACTACTGGCAGGCGTAATTGCATGTTTGCAATTGAATTAGAGCGTGCCGCTCCGGTAAGCTGGAGGCCCATAAGAAAATCACTCGCAGCTCTAACGCCCCTAGCTAGACCATTCGGTAAATCCAGAATCGTAGGCTTGCCTGCCCCCATAGCAAGTGCAATATGATCAAACCCAATCTCAAAGGCCTTGTCTATTGTGATTGTACCTCCAAATCTAACCCCTCCAAAAAGAGTAAATGCTTCTCTACGCTCTAAAAGTAAGCGAATAAGTTTTAGATAATTTTTATTCCATCGGACTGTAATTCCATACTCTGCTACCCCACCAAAGCCAGCCATAATACGGTCATCTAGAGATTCATAAAGTTCGTTAACATCACGTATAGGATTAAACGAGACCCTAGACCCATCAGGCTTAACTCCACTTAACTGAGAAGGCAGGGGTTCTATTTTCAATCCGTCTATGCCAACTACTGAATGCCCGTCATTAATTAAATGGTGACTCAAAGTGAATCCAGCGGGGCCCATCCCTGCGACAAGAACTTTTCGATTAGTTTTTTTTCTTGGGACAGGTCTATTAAGATCTAAAGGCACCCATCTTGTTAAAAGAGAATAAATTTCAAAGCCCCAAGACAGATTAAGAACATCCTTCAAAACACGAGTCTCGACCTGAGGAATATCAACTGGCTCCTGACGCTGATAAATACAAGACTTCATACAATCATTGCAAATTCTATGGCCAGTAGCTGCGATCATTGGGTTGTCGATCATCGCTATTGCAAGAGCTGCAATCGATTGACCTGCAACCTTTGCTGAATGCATCTCAGAAATTTTTTCCTCTAATGGGCAACCAGACAGAGTAATTCCAAAATTATTTTTTTTAAAATTAGACGAAAGATTATCTTCTTTAGATTTTTCCTTTAAACCATGAGAACATGAGTCTTTCCCTTGATTATGGCAAAAAATACAATAATTAGCCTGATCCAAAGCCTGAACTAAATCATGACCCTCATCAGTAAGTACAAAACCATCACGTTCTCGTAAATCCTTATCAGGCAGTGATAATAATTCTAGATTATCTTCATATTGTTTATGATAAGTTTTTTTAACTGGTAATAATTTTTCTGGATTTAATTTCTCAGGAACCTTGAAAAGAACACCTCTGCCATGAAGAGTTTTGCCTTCTTCAGTTAGCGTCGCCCAAGCAGCATACTTTCCAGCAATTTCAAGTTCAGAAGAGAAATTTCCTTCATCATTTATCCAAGAATTAACTTCTTTAGAAAATACCAGCTCTCCTTCTTCACCAAAAGGATCAATTCCGATTAATCTTCTCAATGATGACCTTAAAGATTCAGGATTAATTGATTGAATTTCTCCGGAAAATTTTTTTACTGCTCTGCGTTGGACAAAAAGCCTTTTACAGACATATATAGGAGCAAGGCTTAAATGACTTTCACTTAAGGCTAACACCTCTGCTTCAATACCAAATAGAACAGCAATAAAATCGTCCAAGTGGGGAGATATTTTTAAAATAAGTGAAGAAATATCTGCTGCAGAAAACTGGCCTGGATTAGCCCGACCAGCAATTAATTCTTCATATAAATCAAAATTAGCTTCTTTAAGCCAATTTAAAAATGACAAATCTAGCCTACCAATTCCTTCAAGACTGTATAAATCTTCAAATTTTAGTCCAAAAGAAAGAGTTAGCACTTTATAATCCTTAAGTTAGGCAGTAAATTTAATAAAGAAGTCTGATAAATTATATCAATGTATAGGTTTGCATTAAGCTATACGAGACCTTATTTCATAAACCCTTGGGAAGTGGGTTAATAGCAATGAATGATCAGGACAAAAATTTTGATAATTTGATTAGAGTTAGGGTTTCGGGAATCCGTAGTGAAACAAGGGATATTAGGAGGATGAATCTTGTATCTGAGGATGGATCTCCCTTGCCAGGATTTTCAGCTGGATCACACGTAGATCTGGTTGTTCATCTGCCCGATCACTCACGGGCACTTCGTTCATATTCTATTGCAAGCGCTCCAGATAAAAATCCCGTACACTACACGCTAGCAATACTCTACGAAGAAGAAAGTACTGGTGGGTCAGTATTTTTACATGAGAAAATTAGAAACGAATATATTATGGAAATGTCACATCCAAAAAATTATTTCCCTTTGTCTGAAGAATCTGAGCATTCAATCTTAATAGCTGGCGGAATTGGAATAACCCCAATCCTTTCTATGGCCTATGAACTCCAGTCTAAAGAAAGATCCTTTGAGCTTCACTACGTAACTAGATCAATAGATCATATGGCTTTCAAAAAAACTATAGAGGATGCATTTGGCAATAATTCAAATTTATATTTTGATGATGGTGAACCCTCTAAAGGGATTGATATTAAAAATCTGTTCGCAAATGCTAAAAATAAAACACATATTTATGTATGCGGACCCAAAGGAATAATTAATACAGTTTTAGATGAGGGGAAATCACGAAATTGGGATGAATCATCTATTCATTATGAAATATTTACACCGCCTGAACCATTAGCTGGGGATACATCAATTGAAGTATTTGCTGCGAAAAGCAATATCACACTTCAGGTCTCAGAAGACCAAACTATATTAGAGGCACTTGAAAAAGCTGGAATTGATTGTGATTACGACTGCAGAATGGGTATTTGTGGGACATGTGCCACTAAGGTTTTAGAAGGAAAATCAGCTCACCGTGACAACGTTTTGCTAACTAGTGAACATGAAGACGGTCAAATGTGCACATGCGTGAGCAGAGCTCTTACCCCACGTCTGGTGCTTGATATCTAGTTTCGTTAATATTTAAAAAATAATAAGATGTTGAGCTTATGTGAATTAACTAAACAAATAATTTGGATTAGAAATGGTGACTAACCCTAACGACCCTATTCACGTAGTTCTAGCTGACAGAAACGAAATCGTTTTATCAGGACTAGAAAGAACCTTCAGTGAAGATGACAGGTTTAGAGTTGTAGCGGTTGCAACTGACGGAGAAAGATTTTTAGAGGCCGTTGAGAGACTCACCTTTGATGTGGGCGTAATTGGTTGGACCATGCCATATTTAGATGGACGTGGAGTTCTTCAAGCAATGAGAGACCAAGAAAAAGGGCCGAGAATACTAGTCTACACTGAAGATTCATCCCCCGAACTACCAAGAAAAGTAATGGCACTTGGAGGAGCCGGATTTTGTCCGAATACTGCACCCCCGGATGAATTAAGAGATACTGTAGCAGCAATTTCTAATGGTAGAATGGTTTTCCCTTACATTGATGTAAGAACCCTTGATACAGACCCCTTTTCTGGACTTACTAAGCGGGAAAGAGAACTACTGCCACTACTACGAAGTGGTCGCGCAGCTTCAAGTATAGCATCAGACCTTGGTATATCTGTTAATACAGTCAAGTTTCATTTGAAAAATTTATATGGGAAACTTGGAGTAAAAAACAGAACTCAGGCTGTGAATGCCTACCTATCTGCACAATTACCTACCCAAAACCCACCTATACTAGAATCTAACGAAAACTAACAAAATATTTAGGGTAGTTACCACCCCCTATTAATAGTGTTGTTTTAATACTACTCTATAGTATAGTATAAAAACTACCTGTTTGGGGGTTCATTTGATTTTATTATTTCATATAATAACCAATAGTACTAAGGGCATTTTTAACTATTTATTTTTTCTCGTGCTTAGGGAGACATAATCAAGGGATGTTAAAGGGAAAACTATTGGTGGCCCAAGGAGGCGGGCCAACTGCAGTTATTAATCAATCTATGGTTGGAGTTGCCTTGGAGGCTAGACGCTTCCCTGGAGTTGATCGTGTATACGGTGCCCTTCATGGTGTAAGCGGAATCATTAACGAAGATTTTGTTGATTTAAGTCAAGAAACTCCTGAAAATCTTGAATTGGTGGCCTCAACTCCTTGCGCTGCACTTGGAAGCACTCGCGATAAGCCAGACCTCGAATATTGTAAGAATATATTTAAGGTTCTTAAAGCTCATGATATCGGTAGCTTTTTCTACATAGGAGGAAATGATTCCTCAGATACAGCTCGCATAGTCAGTGAAGAAGCAAAAAAAAATAATTACCCATTAACCTGCATTCACATCCCTAAAACAATCGATAACGATTTAACTGTCAACGACCATACTCCAGGATTCGGTTCAGCTGCACGATTCGTTGCTAGTGCGTTTTCTGGAATTAATCTTGATAACGAAGCCTTGAAAGGAGTTTATGTTGGGGTAGTAATGGGAAGACACGCTGGATTCTTAACTGCAGCCTCAGCTCTCGCAAGAAGATATCAAAATGACGGTCCTCATTTAGTCTATGTTCCTGAACGGACATTCAATATGGATTCATTTTTGGATGATGTGAGAAAGGTTAATGAACGTCTCGGACGTTGTGTTGTTGCAGTTTCAGAAGGAATTCATGATTCAAATGACGTTCCAATAGTCACTAAAATGTCTAAAGATGTTGAACGTGATGCACATGGCAATATTCAGCTTTCTGGAACAGGAGCTCTAGCTGATCTCTTAACAGATCAAATAAAAGAAAAATTAGGAATTAAGCGTGTTCGTGGTGACACTTTTGGTTATTTACAGCGCTCATTTCTTGGCTGTGTATCAGACATTGACCAAAGAGAAGCTCGCGAAGTTGGAGAAAAAGCAGTTCAGTACGGCCAGTATGGAAATAGTGATGGGACAGTCACCATTCATCGATGTGGTGACTATGCAGTAAACTACCAATTTACAGATTTAGCTGAAGTTGCTGGAAAAACTAAAGTCATGGCTGATGATATGATTTCTAACAATAATAATGACGTTACAGATGCATTTATAAAATACGCAAGCCCGCTAATTGGAACAAAAATGCCTGAAGCTACACGTCTCAATGGAGATAAAGTAACAAAAATTTTAAACCCCTAGTTGTATTCATTTAGGGGAGAACGGAGAAAATCGGACTATGGCAAACAACCATCGCAAACCACATACACTTTTAGGTATTGTAGGAGACTCTGCGACAGGAAAAACCACTCTTTCGTCCGGTATCGCAGCAATTCTCGGACCGGACAGAGTAACTACTGTATGCACAGACGACTACCACAGATATGACAGAACAGAGCGAGCTGAAAATGGCCTATCCGCACTAGATCCTCGCTGTAACTATATAGATGTGCTTGAAAAGCACGTAAGATTCATGTCCCAAGGAGAGCCTGTGCTTCGTCCAGTGTATAATCACGATAAAGGCACTCTTGACCGGCCAGTTTATGTTGAACCCAAAGAATTTATTATTTTTGAAGGACTTTTAGGTTTTTCTTCAAGAGCCCTTCGTGATCTTTTT
>CAZHAN010000037.1:0-9483 GCA_964530575.1 uncultured Rhizobiaceae bacterium
CAGCAACACCCCGAAGGCCCGCCCACGTTTAGTAATTGTAGTAATCCTCCCTGATAACTTGACGCGCCACTATTTATTTATGTGGCGCGTCCTTTTATTCTTTATCTAAATCAGGAGGTAATTTTAAATCTATATGGATTTCTTTTAAAGCTTGGGGTGGAACCTCTGCGGGAGCGCCCATCATAAGGTCTTCCGCCCGTTGAGTCATCGGAAAGGCTACCACCTCCCTAAGATTTGGCTCATCTGCTATAAGCATTACAATTCGATCAATGCCAGGTGCAATGCCACCATGAGGCGGTGCTCCATAACGGAAAGCGTTAAAAAGTCCACCAAATTTCTCCTCAACATCTGATCTGGAATATCCAGCGATCTCAAATGCTTTAGTCATAATTTCAGGACTATGGTTTCTAATGGCACCAGAAGAAAGCTCAATACCATTACAAACAATATCATATTGATGAGCAAGTACCTCTCTTGGGTCTTTTTCATTAAGTGCATCTAACCCACCTTGAGGCATAGAAAAAGGATTGTGACTAAATTCTATTTTTTGACTAACCTCATCCCATTCATACATTGGATAATTAACAATCCAACAAAAACGGAAAACTTCCTTTTCAAGTAAATCAAGATCAATCCCAATCTTAATTCTTGCCTGGCCAGCTAGTTCTGCAGCTTTATCAGATGTATCGCAAACAAAAAACAAAGCATCTGAATCACTCACTCCTGATAATTGTTTAAGGTCAGATAAATTAATATTATTCAAATTTTTTGCGATTGGACCCTTCGCATCTCCAGAATCTGAAAACTGGATATAGCCCAACCCAGGCCAGCCTGCTGAACGAGCCCACTCATTCATTTTATCAAAATAACTTCTTGCCTTAGATGCACCATCAGGAACAGGTATGGCCCTAACTACTGAGCCAGAATTTATTGCCTTAGCAAAAAGAGTAAAACCTGAATCTTTAAATACTTCTGTAACATCTATAATCTCAATTGGGTTTCTAAGGTCTGGTTTATCGGTCCCAAATTTTAACATTGCCTCATCGAAGGTTATGCGAGGAAACGGAAGTGAAGTAACCTTTTTATCTGAAAACTCGGAAAAAATTCCATGCATAACTGGCTCTATAGCACCAAAAATATCATTTTCAGTTGCAAAACTCATTTCTACATCTAGCTGATAAAACTCTCCAGGCGACCTATCCGCTCGAGCATCCTCATCCCTGAAACAAGGGGCAATTTGAAAGTACTTATCAAATCCAGAAACCATAATTAGTTGTTTAAATTGCTGTGGTGCCTGCGGAAGAGCATAAAATTTTCCAGGATGAATCCGACTTGGAACCAAAAAATCCCTTGCACCTTCAGGAGAGCTAGCTGTTAAAATTGGAGTTTGGAGTTCAAGAAAACCCTGCTCTGTCATCCTACGTCGAATTGAGGCAATGATTTCAGAGCGTAAAGAAATGTTTTTTTGCATTTTCTCACGTCGAAGATCTAAAAACCGGTATCTAAGTCTTAATTCTTCCGGATACTCTTGTTCCCCAAAGACAGGGATAGGTAAATCTTCTGCAGATGATTGAATATCAAAGCTAGTAATTCTAATTTCAATTTTTCCAGTTGAAAGATGATCATTAATTGTTTCAGAATCTCTTGAAGTGACTATTCCTGTTACAGTAACAACACTTTCGTGTCTAATAGAATCAGCAAGAGTGAAGCTAGATTCTCCATTTTCGACCACACACTGGATAACTCCATAATGGTCACGTAGATCTATAAATAGTAAGTTACCATGGTCGCGTTTGCGGTGAATCCAACCAGAAACCTTTACTGTTTCTCCAGTGTGTGATTCGCGTAGCTCGCCACAGGTATGGGTACGGTATGGATGCATAGTTTCCGATGATCTATAAAATTGGTAGGCTAGCAACTGGAATGCACATGAATGACGCTAATCTGTCAAGGCCAACAAGCTAATCTATGTTAGAATTATATATATGACACTAATAAATGACACTTTATCCCTTTCTAAGGCCTGTAAACAGCTTAATGGATCAGATTTTATCACGATAGATACAGAATTTCATCGTGAAACCACCTATTGGCCAGAGCTCTGCCTAGCCCAAGTATCAGGAAATGGCGAAGCATGGGCAGTTGATACATTATCCCCCGGAATTGACCTCAGGCCACTTTTTGACCTTCTAGAAGATAAAAAATTATTAAAGGTTTTCCACGCTGGGCGACAAGATATTGAGATTTTTTTTCATCTTTCAGGAAAAATTCCGTCAACAATATTTGATACTCAAATTGCATCTATGGTTTGTGGATTTGGCGAATCTTCCTCATATGAAACATTAGTAAAAACATTTACTAGCGCATCTCTTGATAAAAATTCACGCTTTACAGACTGGCGACAACGTCCCCTCACTGAACGTCAGATTAAATATGCCTTAAATGATGTAATTCATCTAAGGACAGTTTTTGTTGAGCTTAGAAAAATATTAGCTGAAACTGGTAGAGAAGAATGGGTATTTGAGGAAATGAATACTCTAACAAAACCAGAAACGTATGTAACAAATCCACAAGATGCATGGAAACGGTTGAGGTTAAGGTCAACCGATCCGTCGTTTATACAAGTAGTTCAAGATCTTGCTTCCTGGCGCGAAACTAAAGCAAAATTGAAAAATGTTCCAAGAGGAAAAATTATTAAAGATGATACTTTACTTGCAATAGCTTCTCACCCACCAAAAAATAAACATGAATTAAATAAAATTCGTGGTTTACAAAGATCTGTTTCTGAAGGTCCTATTGGAAATGAAATAATAGAAATTGTTAAAGGTTCTTTAGCTGTTCCTAAGGATAAATTACCACCCCGTCCGAAATTGAAAAAAATACCTACAGGAATTCAACCAACTATTTCACTACTCAAAGTTCTCCTTAAAGCAAAATGTGAGGAACATGGTGTAGCCCAACAGCTTGTTGCTTCTAGTGCAGACTTAGAGCTTATTGCGTCGGGACTGATTCAAAATGTAAGGGCTTTTTCTGGGTGGAGAAAAACAATTTTTGGATCTGACGCAGAAAAAATTATGTCAGGTGAAATTGCTATTACTGCTAATAATAAAGAAGGAATAATTCTTATTCCAATTAAAAATTAATAATTTGTTACCGTGGATTCGTAATTATATTCCTTCGCTAACGATTCTAAACGTCTATTAATTGTTGGGTCAAAGAGTAAACTTGCATTGTTTTTTAAAGCTAGGCTTAAAGTTTTTTTATGGATAATTAATTTTGTTTGAGGGAGAATATTAACCCCCCCACCAGAAATTTGATAAGCAAGACGAAGTGCTTTTCCTAATTTTTTCGAATATTTATCATAATTCTCATTAAGTAAATGCTTGTATTTCAAAGTAAGCCCTCTTCCTCCATACCTATAACTGATTGATTGGGCAATAAAGGCCCTTTCCTGATGTGTCACTCCAACTAGAGGAGAATATAAAACAATAGAAGCAATAATATGTGGAGGTGAATTTGCTACTACAGATAATCCTATATTTGAAAGAATACAGGCTGTATTAATTAATCGATTATCAATAGATTCATCGGATAATGGCTTAACCCATTCTTTAATTTCTTCCAAGAATATACTTGAACTTCCAGATTTAAGGGATATCCTGAGAGCGCCTTCTATAAGAGGATCTAATTGAGACTCTGCACTATCAAGCTGATCATAAAGAATACCCTCTCTTAAACCATTCCCTGAAAAAAAAACTTTTTTTAATTCTGAATAAGATAGGATTCGAGATAGCACAAGAGAGGCCAGCGGAAGCCCCTCTTCCCTTCTCTTTGTTAACCCACCAATCTTTTTTAATGAATCACCCTGAAGTCTTGATAAAAGATGGGTAAGATTATTAACAATCTTTGGATCCATACTATGACTATGGACTATTTCAAGAGACTTTTTCTGAGCAATATCGACTCTAGCGAGACTTCTCCAGGCACCCCCAACAGCATAAAAGTTATTTCCTTTAACACGATCCCAAAACCAATCTAATTCATCAAAAAACCTATTAATAACATCTTCAGCTTCGGATCTCTTCAGGCCCATTAACCTCAACGGACCCAATGGTAAGGTAATCCCATCTCCAGGATTACCATTATTAATTAAAACTAGTTCTAAACTTCCTCCACCTAAATCTCCAACAAATCCATCAGCATTAGGAAACCCAGAAATTACCCCTAGCGTGGAATACCTACCTTCTTCTCTTCCTCGCAATACATGAATACTTCCTCCGATAGTTTTTTCAGCAATCTCAGTAAATTCTTGACCATTAGTTGCATCTCTAATAGCAGCAGTAGCAAATATTTTTGGCATTCCAGCACCTAATGCTTTACATTTTGAAACATACCTCGATAAAGCATTAAGTGTTTTTTCTTGAGATTCTTGATCAAGCTTACCTGAAGCTGAAAGAGACCTTCCAAGACCAGCAATGATTTTTTCATTATGTATTATCAATGGGGATCTAGACACCCCTTCAAATACAACCAATCTAACAGTATTTGATCCAATATCAATTATACCAAAAGGTTTTATTTTTTTATTCCCTTTATTATATCCAATGGAGTTTAGCATTATATAATGCCATTTAATCGTTATTAGATAACGACCCTCCCCTACCCGAAAGGCTGGAATTTGTCATAAAATATGAGTGACAAGAAAATCCTTCAGGATTATTTCTCCTATAATTCCCGGCTTCATCACTTATCCAAGACTGAGCTTCATCACGTAGATTAGACATAAAAATTTCATCAATAACTTGGCTATGAACAGTAGGATTTTGAATTGGTACTAATACTTCAACTCTTCTATCAAAATTTCTAGGCATCCAATCAGCTGAAGAAATAAAGATAATTCCCTTTTTTGATGGGAGACCATAACCATCACCAAAACAAACAATTCGTGAGTGCTCCAAGAATCTTCCAACTATACTTCGTACATTAATATTGTCTGAAAAATTCGGTATACCTGGGCGAAGGCAACAAATCCCTCTAACAATTAACTCAATTTTAACCCCTTTCTGTGAGGCTCTATAAAGTGCATCAATAGTTTCATCATCCACCAATGAATTCAATTTAGCCCAAATCGCTCCAGGCCTTCCCGATTCTACATGATGTATCTCAGCGTCGATACGCTTGATGATTTCTGCACGAATATTGTGTGGAGATATCACTAATTTCTTTAGTTTTTCAGGAGGGGCGGTCCCAGTAGTGAAATTAAATACATGAGCTGCATCACGCACAATATCTAAATCTGCACTAAAAAGAGAGAGATCTGTATATATCTTTGCCGTATAAGGATGATAGTTACCTGTTGCAAGGTGGACATAGCTTTTCAACACACCTTTTTCTTTACGAACTACAAGTGAAATTTTAGCGTGAGTTTTTAACGCCACAAACCCATAAACAACATGAACTCCAGCTCGCTCAAGATCTCGTGCCCACCTTAAATTTGTAGCCTCATCAAACCTTGCTTTTAATTCAACAAGGGCAGTAACAGATTTTCCAGCTTCGGCAGCTTCTATTAAGGCTGAAACTATCTGAGAATCATTGCCTACTCTATACAAAGTTTGTTTGATGGCTACTACTCTTGGGTCAGCAGCGGCTTGTGAAAGAAAATCTATAACTGCTCTAAAGCTTTCGTAAGGATGGTGAACTATGAAATCTTTCTTACGTATCGCTCTATAGATATTTCCTCCACATTCTTTAATTCTTTCAGGATATCTTGGTTGATAAGGAGTGAATAAGAGATCTGGACGATCATCTATTATAAGCTGTGAAGTATCTGCCAGACCCAAAATTCCATTAACCTTATGTGTTAACGTTTCTTCAACTCCTAATTGTCCTTCAACTAGCTTAACTAGCTCGTCCGGCATTTCAGAATCTACTTTGAGACGAATAACATCACCCCTACGACGGCGTTTAATAGCTAGCTCAAATGAAGCGACAAGATCTTCAGCTTCTTCTGCAATTTCTATGTCAGAATCTCGTAAAATTCTAAACTTTCCTTGATTGATAAGACTATATCCAGGAAATAATCTTTGCAGAAAAAGGCCTACCTCATTTTCTAATGATATAAATCTACAATGATCACCAGGAAGTTTTGCAAATCTTGGCAATTGACCTGGTAGGGGTAATAAAGCTGTAAGTGGTTCAGCATCTACATCTCTAGATAATTGCAATATCAAAGTAAAACCTAAATTAGGAATAAATGGAAAAGGATGAGCTGGATCAGCTGCTGTAGGGGTAAGTAATGGAAAAATTTTATCCAAGAAATGATTTTCAAGCCATGACATATCATCAACGTTTAATTCAGAAGAATTAATTATTGAAATTCCTTCATGATTTAGATTTGTTCGAAGAAGACCCCAGACACGTTGTTGTTCTGTCATCAGCATGCCCGCTCTTTCATTAATGCGGGATAATTGTTGCTTAGCGGATAAACCATCAGCAGAGAGTTCCTTAATCCCTTCCTTCACTTGGCCTAGCAATCCCGCTACCCTGACAGAATAAAATTCATCAAGATTTGCAGCAGATATTGAAAGAAATCTTAATCTCTCAAGAACAGGATATTTGAGATTTTCAGCCTCCTCCAAAACCCTCTCATTAAAGGAAAGCCAAGATAATTCTCTATTGAGAAAACGTAATGGACTATTCTTCAGTGCACCAATATCAATATTGTGATTGATAGATTTTTTATTTTGACGTTTAATGTCTTGAGTAATTTTCATAAAATGATTCTAACAGCATTGGGCTAATATAATTTAGTTAATTATTTCAAAATCATGAGTAATCTTTGCAGTTTTACCAAGCATGGCTGTAGCAGAACAATATTTATCAGCAGATAAATTGATTGCTCTTTCAACCTTATCTGAATCAAGGCCAATTCCTTTCAAGATAAAATGCATATGAATTCTAGTAAAGACACCTGGATCTTTTTTATCACGGTCAGCTGATAATGTTACTGAACAACCATCAATAGGTTGGCGACTCTTTTCCAAAATACTTACTACGTCAACAGATGTACATCCTCCCGCACCTAGAAGAACTAACTCCATTGGGCTTGCAACAATTCTTGTTCCATTACGTTCAGTAATACCCATTGTCACAGTATTACCTGTACCCGTTTCCCCAATAAAAGTTCTTTCTCCAGTCCACTTTACTTCTACCTGCATGATTGGTAATCCTAATTTATGATTCTAAACTATCAAGAACCTTCTTTACTAACGGAATTGAAATTTCTCTACTTTCTGACAAAGCAAGCTTATCAATTAAACTAACTGTTCTTGAGACAGCTAGGAAAGATCTCTCCACTCTTCTAGATAAATAGTCAACAACATCCGGTGGGACATAAAGTTGCTTATCTGAAAAATGCTTGATTATAACAGTTTTTAATAGCTCGTCATCTGGCTCATTAATTGAGACCACCAAGGCTGATGAGAGTCTCGAAGAGAGATCAGGCAAGCAATTAAGCCAATTTGAAGGGGGCTTCCTTGAAGTAAGAAGAAGTGTTCCACCTCTTTCAACTTGAAGATTATATAAATGAAGCAATGATTCTGAATTATTATCTTCTGCATCATCTATAATGATAGATTCCGTGCTCGCAGAAAATTCAGGGCTCTCTAAATCACTGTCAGTAATAAATTTTGCACCAGTCAATCTTGAAAAAATATGACATAAATGAGTTTTTCCACATTCTATAGGGCCATGAATAACCAGCGCTGGACTAGGCCAGTCGGGCCATCGATCAATCCAAGATACAGCATCAAAATTCGATGGTGATATAAAAAAATTTTCCCTTTCAAAGGTATTTTTTTTACTAAGATCAAAAACTATCTGTTTATTTAAACTCACAATATTTAACAACTATTTTTGAGTATTATTTTCATCAAGATACGCTTCGCTATTTCTATATGAAATAATCAAAAATCTAGCCAGAACTCCAATTGTTGCTGTAATAGGAACAGAAAGAAATACACCGACTACACCAAAGAGAGTGCCTCCTGACAAAACACCAAATATAATCCAAACAGGGTGAAGCCCTACACTTTTTCCAAGCAATTTTGGTTGTAAATAAATACTTTCTAATATTTGGCCAAGCATAAATATGCTAATGATTATTATCAGAAATAATATATTAAACCCAGATTGAAGAATTCCAATTATTATTGCCACGAATAATCCAATAGCCAGCCCTACATATGGAATGAAAGACAATAAACCAGTAAATAAACCAATAATTAGGCCAAAATCTAATCCAGCTATACTTAGCAATGAGCCATAGAAAATACCCAATACAATACTCAACATTGTCTGTCCTCTAACAAATCCAGAGAGAACAGTATCAATCTCTTTTAATTGTTTTTTTAATATTTCACGATTCCTTATAGGAAGGATATCGTAAATAGTTTGAATGATTTTATCCCAATCTCGAAGCAAATAGAAAGATACAACTGGTGTAATTAATAATAATGAAAGTAAATTTAATAATGCAAAGCTTTTATTAAAAATACCCAAGAGAGTGGATCCTAAAATTTTTACATAATCTTTTGTTAAAAAATTTTCAATTTCAAGATTGTTAAGGGGACTTTCTATAAATGGAAGAAGTTCGGTAAACTTTATATAAAGAGGTAATGTCAAATCGATTACTCTATTAATATTATCTGGTGAATTCTCAATAAAACTTAACATCTGGTTATAAATTACAGGAACAAGCAATAGGAGCAGTGATGCAAAAAGAATAAAGAATGTTAAAGTTAACAAAGAAGTTGCCAGTCCTCTTGATAAGCCTAAAGTAACTAACCTATCGTTCAGAGGGTCAAGCAAATAAGCAATGGAAATCCCAATAACAAAAGGAAGTAAAATTGAGTGCAAAAATACAACAATGACTAATAGGGTGGAAAAAACTATTACCCAAAATAATGATTGACTAGAAAATTTCATTGGTTCTCAGACTCCATCATACTCCATCGCAGTAAATAAATAATTCCCGATAATAAAGTACTAATTGCTGTTAACCAAATTAATAACTGATAGATAGGCTCAGAAATACCAGAAGAAATATGAAATAGAGATAAATCACCCATTATTAAAGCAGCAAGGGCCATTTGAATAACAGTATTGATCTTACTTAATAATAGAGGCTTTATTAAACCCCCTCCATATAAAACTTGAGTTAACATCGCCCCCCCAACAATCAGGATATCTCGTGTGACAACAACAATTACTAGCCAGCTTGGCAATAAGCCCACATAACCAAGTATTAAATATATTGAAATAATTAATACTTTATCAGCAATCGGATCTAAATATCGGCCAAGTTCAGTAACTAGATCAAAATGCTTAGCAATAAAACCATCTACTATGTCAGAAATCATTGCCAAAACAAAAAGCCAAAAAGCCAAATTAAAGAAACTCTCTAAAATTAACCATACCAAAATG